>NZ_JBFBBY010000229.1:0-9911 GCF_040682875.1 Amycolatopsis sp. NPDC051071
GTACCCGCGACAAGGCGTCCAGTACCCGGGCACTGCCGCGTGCAACTACCGCAACCAGAGGACTACTCGCGACGTGGCAGCGCGTCTGTTTCGCCACATTCCGCGCCACCCGACTGGGTCACGGAGGTGTCCTTCACGGAAGATGTGCGCATGGACACGTCCGCCTACGACGCCGATCTGCCCGCCCACGTCGAGCGGGCGCTGGCCGGGTTCCTCGAGCGCGCCGGTGCCGAAATCCGCCGTACCGAGCCGAGTGTCGGGGTCGGGATCGACGCGCTGGCCGGATTCGTGCTGGGCGGCGGCAAACGCCTGCGGCCGACGTTCGCCTGGTGGGGCTGGCGCGGCGCGGGTGGCGACCCGGGCGGGCCGGACGTCGAGGGCGTGCTTCAGGCGGTGGCGAGCCTGGAGCTGATCCAGGCGTGCGCGCTGATCCACGACGACCTCATCGACTCCTCCGATTCACGCCGCGGTTCGCCGACGGTGCATATCGCGGGCGCCAAACTGCACGCCGACAGCGGCTGGCTGGGTTCGCCGAGCACGTTCGGGCTCGCGACCGCCGTACTGGTCGGCGACCTCGCACTGGCCTGGGCCGACGACATGTTCGGCGAAGCCCCGCTCCCGCCCGCGGCCCTCGCGGCGGCGCGGCCCGCGTGGCGCGCGATGCGCACCGAGGTGCTCGCCGGGCAGTACCTCGACGTCCGCACCCAGGCCACCGGCGACGCCTCCCCCGAGGCGGCACTGCACATCTGCAAGCTCAAGACCGCCGCGTACACCGTCCAGCGCCCGCTCCACCTCGGTGCCGCGCTCGGCGGCGCCGACGACACCCTGATCGCGACGCTGCGCGAGTTCGGCGACGAGGTCGGCGTGGCGTTCCAGCTGCGGGACGATCTGCTCGGCGTGTTCGGCGACCCATCGGTCACCGGTAAGCCCGCGGGTGACGACCTGCGTGAGGGCAAGCGGACGCTGCTGGTCGCGCTGGGCCTGCAGCGGGCCGCCGAGCAGGGCAAGGACGCCGCGGCGCGGGTCATCTCCGACGCCATCGGCGACGCGCACCTCTCCGAGGACGCCGTCGAGAACGTGCGCGAAGCACTGCAGGACGTCGGCGCCGTCGACGCGGTGGAAAGCCGCATCGACGAGCTCACCGAGTCCGCGATGGCCGCGCTGGAGCGCGCCCACCTGGCCGAGCCCGCCCCGGCCGCGCTGACCGGGCTGGTCGTCAAGGCGACCCAGCGGACGTACTGATGCGCACCGTCACCGGTCCCAGCGACCACGTGGTGGTGATCGGTGCCGGACTCGCCGGTTTGTCGGCGACACTGCATTTGCTCGGCGCCGGCCGCCGGGTGACGTTGCTGGAGCAGGACAAGGTCCCGGGCGGCCGCGCCGGGCAGGCGGACTTCGGCGGCAACACCGTCGACGCCGGCGCCAGCGTGCTGACCATGCCGGAGCTGCTCGACGAGGCCTTCTCCGCGGTCGGCGAATCCCTGGCGGACAACCTGACGCTGACCCGGCTCGACCCGGCGTATCGCGCGCGGTTCGCCGACGGCAGCACGATCGCCGTGCATACCGAGGCCGCCGCGATGGAGGCCGAGATCCGCGCCGCCGCGGGTCCGGCCGAGGCCGACGGGTACCGCCGTCTTCGGCGCTGGCTCACCGAGCTGTACGCCGTCCAGAAGGACCACTTCATCGGCGCGAACTTCGATTCGCCACTCGATCTCGTACGCCCAGAGCTGGCGAAACTGGCCGTGCTGGGTGGTTTCGGGCGACTCGGCCCGAAGATCGGCGGCTTCCTGCGAGACGACCGCGTGCGCAGGCTGTTCTCGTTCCAGGCGCTCTACGCGGGGCTCGACCCGGCCCGCGCGATCGGGGCGTACGGCGTCATCTCCTATATGGACACCGTCGGCGGGGTCTACTACCCGTCGGGCGGGATGGGTGAGATCGCGCGGACGATGACGGGCGCGGCCGGACGCGCCGGCGCGGATGTGCGCTTCGGCACCGAAGCCGCTTGGCTGGAAAGGGTTTCCTCGCGAGTGCGCGCGGTGCGGACCCGCTCGGGCGAACGGATCCCCTGCGACACCGTCGTTCTCGCCACCGAACTCGGCACCGCGTACCGGCTGCTCGGCGCGCGGCCGAACCGTCCGTTGCCGCTGCGGTACTCGCCGTCGGCGGTGGTGCTGCACGGACACGCGGCGAAATCGTGGCCGGATTTGGGCCACCACACCATCTTCTTCGGCCAGGCCTGGGAAAAGACGTTCTCGGAGATCATCCGCGAAGGTAAGCTGATGAGTGACCCGTCACTGCTGGTGACCCGCCCGACCGCGACCGAACCGGGCCTCGCCCCCGGCGGTGAGCAGGTGGTCTCGGTGCTCGCCCCGGCGCCGAACCTGCGCCGCGGCAAGATCGACTGGGCCCGCGTCGGGCCCGCTTATCGCGCGGAACTCGTGCGGACACTGGAAAAGCGCGGCCTCACCGGTTTCGCGGAAGACTTCACCGTCGACGAGATGATCACCCCGGCGGGCTGGGCGGAACGCGGGCTCACCGCGGGGACGCCGTTCTCGCTCGCGCACACCTTCGCCCAGACCGGCCCGTTCCGGCCGGGGAATCTCTTGCGGGCGGCGGAAAACGTCGTGCTGGCAGGCTGCGGGACGACGCCGGGCGTCGGCATCCCGCCGGTGGTGATCTCCGGCAGGCTCGCCGCGGGAAGGGTCACCGGCCGATGAACGAACTCGACGCCGCGGGTATCACCGAACCGGCGTTGCGGGCCGCGTACATCGAATGCCGCCGCATCAACGCGCACTACGGCCGCACCTTCTTCCTCGCGACCCGGCTGCTGCCGTCGCGGGCGCGGCCGTTCGCTCACGCGTTGTACGGCTTCGCGCGGATGGCGGACGAGCTCGTCGACAATCCCGCGCCCGGCACCGATCCCGCGTTCGCGCTGGACGAGGTCGCCCGCCTGGTCGGGCAGGTCTTCGAAGGCGGCACGCCTGCCGATCCGGTGCCGGCCGCGCTCGCCGACACCGTGCGGCGCCACGAGCTGGACCGCGACCTGTTCGACGCGTTCCTGCGGTCCATGGCGATGGACCTCAAGGTCACCGAGTACGCGACCTACGCCGACCTCAAGGAGTACGTCCACGGTTCGGCCGAGGTCATCGGCTTGCAGATGCTGCCCGTCTTCGGCACCGTCGTGCCGATCGAGGAGGCCGAGGCCGGTGCGGCCGCGCTCGGCGAGGCGTTCCAGTTGACCAACTTCCTGCGCGACATCGGCGAAGACCTCGACCGAGGGCGGCTGTACCTGCCCACCGAGGAGCTGGCCGCGTTCGGGGTCGGCCGCGACCTGCTCGAATGGTCGCGCACCCGAGGTCTGCCGGACCGGCGGGTGCGACGCGCGCTCGCCGTGGCCGTGGCGCGCAACCGGGCGGTGTACCGCCGCGCCGAAGCGGGAATCCCCTTGCTGCGCAAGGAATCCCGGGACTGTGTCCGCACCGCGCTCGTATTGTACGAAGGTATCCTCGACGAGATCGCGGCGCTCGGCTACGACGTGCTGAACATCCGCGCCGTCGTGCCTCGCCGTCGTCGCGCGGCCGTCGCCCTTCCGAGGTTGCTGACGAGCGCGTGGAGCAACTCCAGGCTTAGGGTGCGATCATGACCTCTGCTTCGAACAGGAAGATCCGGATCGGCGTCCAGCTGCAGCCGCAGCACGCCGAGTACAAGACGATCCGCCGGGCGGCTTCGGAGGCCGAAGACCTCGGTGTGGACATCGTGTTCAACTGGGACCACTTCTACCCGCTCTTCGGCGACCCCGAAGGCCTGCACTACGAGTGCTGGACCATGCTGGGTGCCTGGGCGGAATCCACGTCGCGGGTCGAGATCGGCGCGCTGGTGACGTGCAACAGCTACCGCAACCCCGAACTGCTGGCCGACATGGCCCGGACCGTCGACAACATCTCCGACGGACGGCTGATCCTCGGCATCGGCTCCGGCTGGTTCGAAAAGGACTACGACGAGTACGGCTACGAGTTCGGCACCGCGGGTGGGCGCCTGGACGACCTCGCCGAATCGCTGCCGCGGATCGAGGCCCGGCTCGGGAAGCTGAACCCGCAGCCGGTCCGCGACATCCCGGTGCTCATCGGCGGCGGCGGCGAGAAGAAGACGCTGCGCCTGGTCGCGAAGCACGCCGACATCTGGCACGGTTTCGGCGATCCGGAGGTCGTCGAGCGCAAGGTCAAGATCCTCGACCAGCATTGCGCCGACGTCGACCGCGACCCTGGCGAGATCGAGCGTTCGGTCGCCGTCGACGGCGAGCCCGAGGAGCTGGGCCCGAAGCTGCTGGAGCACGGCGTCTCACTGTTCACCGTGGCGACCGGCGGGCCGGACTACAACTTCGACAAGCTGCGCTCCTGGATCGCTTGGCGGGACAAGCAGGGCTGAGCCTCCCTTTCCCTGTCATGAAAGGGTCTTTCAGGACATTTTTCGTCCTGAAAGACCCTTTCATGACAGCTTCCGGCGGTGAGCGGCGACCCGCTCCCGAGTGGCGCACCGCGTCGAGCAGTACCGACGCGGACTTCCCCCGCCCAAGTGCGCGAAGGGCTTCCCGCAGCCCGAAGCGGCACACAACCCGCCCGGCGCCGCCTGACGGTCCGCCAGCAGCACCGCCAGCGCCAGCGCCGACGACGTCACCAGCCACGCACCCCACGGTCCGTCGTCCGCGGCGTCGACGTGCAGGTGCCAGCCGAAGCCGGACCCGTGGTCGGTCAGTCGCGGCGGATGCGCGTAGCGAGCCAACAGCCGGTTAAGCACCTCGGCCGCCTTCGCGGCATCTCGCGCCGCGAAGACTTCACACAGTTCCGAAGCCGCCTCTTGCAGCGAAGTCACGTCCGCGGGTCGCAGCAGAACGTCCGTTTCGCCATGCGCCTCCAGTACGGCTTGGATGTCCGCAACCAAAGGTTCCGGCGCCAGCAGGACCTCCAGCAGCTCCACCGCACGCTGCGCCGCCGCCCGCGCCGACCGGCCGGGCAGGAAATCCCGCTGTGCTGAAGTCATGGCACATTGTAACGTCTCAGCCATGAGGGGACGTTACAGACTGGCCGTCTACTTGACCGGCGCGACGGTGGCCCGGACCGGCGACGAGCTGTCCGGACCGGCGCTGCTCCTGCTCGGCCTGAGTGTCGACGGTTCGGCGGCGACCGGTTCCGCACTGCTCGCGGGTCTGACGATCTCCGCGGCGGCGGGCGGCCCGCTGCTCGGCGCCCTGCTCGACCGCGGCCGCCGTCCGGGGCGCCTGCTGGCGTGGGCACTGCTCGCCTACGCGGCCGGTCTCGGCGCGGTTCTCGCACTGGTCGAGATTCCGGCGGCGATCGCGGTGGCCGTCGCGGCCGGGCTGCTCAATCCGGCGCTGGCCGGTGGCTGGACGGCGCAGTTGCCGAACGTCGTCGGCACGACACCGATCCGGAAAGCGAGCACGCTCGACGCGATGACGTTCACCGCCGCGAGCCTCGCGGGGCCGGGTCTCGCCGGGCTCGTGGCCGCCTACGCCGGCGCCCCGGCCGCGGTCGCCGTCGCGATCACCCTGGTCGTGGCGGCCTTCCCGGCGGCGTGGTCGCTCCCCGCGGCGGAAGCCAAACCCGTCAAGCCGATCCGCCGTCGGCTGGCCGACGGTTTCGCCGTCCTTTTTCGCAACCGCGCGCTGTTCCGGGCGACAGCGACGTCCACGGTGTCCTTCGTCGGCGTCGGGATGGCGTTCGTCTGCTACCCGCTGCTCGGCGCCCAACGACTGGGGAGTCCGGGTTTCGGGGCACTCCTGCTCACCGTGGTGGCCGGGGCGTCGCTGCTCGCGAACGCCGTACTGGCCCGCAGGCCGCCACCGCCGGACCGGACCGTGCTCGCCACCACCGTCCTGCTGGCCGCGAGCTTCCTGCTCGCGGCGGCCGGACACGACGTGGTGACCCTGCTGGCCGCCGCCGTGCTCGCCGGGTTCGCCGAAGGGCCACAGCTTTCCGCGCTCTTCGCCATCCGTCATCGCGAAGCACCCGCGGAGGTACGGGCTCAGGTTTTCACGACGGCGGCGAGCGTGAAGATCACCGGACTGGCTTTGGGTGCCGCGAGTGCCGGCCCCTTGAGCGCACTCTCCGTAACCGTCGGTTTGGCCGCCGCGGCGACCTGTCAGCTACTGGCGGCTACGACGTATCTCCTGGTCAGGGTCAGAAGGCCATCGCTTGTGCGCGCCGCTTGACCTCGGTGCCATGGCTGGTCCGGAGGGCGTTGACCGGGGTGGCCCCCGGCAGCGTGTCGTCCTGGGCGAAGAGCCAGCGCAGCATCTCCGTCCGGCTGAACCCGGAGTCCGCGAGCACCGTGATGGTGCCTGCCAGGCCCTTGACCACGCCGTCCCGCACCAGGAACGCGGCCGGGATGTACAGCTCACCCTTGCGCCGCACGGCGATCAGATGGCCGTCACGCAGCATCTGGCGGACCTTGTTGGCCGAAACGTTCAGCGCGGTCGAAACCTCCGGAAGCGGAAGAACGACCACATCGGCTTCGAGAACGTCGTCGGCGACGGGAATACCACTCACAGGTGACACTGTGCCACATTCGGTCTCCAGCTCCGTTAGTGCGCATGGGTGACGACCTCGCCGGTACCGGTCAGGGCTCACGCCATTACGGAAAGTGGTCAACCGGTCACGCATACCGCCGTTTCGACGAAATGACGGAAATCGTGATCCGCGCCGGGCCAGGTCCCGTACACCAGAACATGGGTACTTCCGTACGATCCATAGCCGTGACACGCACGGATCCCACTCTGGTGGGCACTCTGCTCGAGGGCCGCTACCGGGTGGACAAGCTGCTCGCACGCGGTGGGATGTCGTCGGTGTACCGGGGCGTCGACACCCGCTTGGACCGCCAGGTCGCCATCAAGATCATGGACCCGCGCTTCGCCGACGACCGGTCGTTCGTCGAGCGCTTCGAACGGGAGGCCCGCTCGGCGGCCCGGCTGCACCATCCGCACGTGGTGGCGGTGCACGACCAGGGCTTCGACACCCCCGGCGGGGAGGAATCCGGCCGGGCGTTCCTGGTGATGGAACTCGTCGACGGCGGAACCCTGCGCGAACTGCTCTCCGAACGCGGCCCGCTGGACGTCGCGCTCGCGCTGAGCATCACCGAACCGGTGCTGTCCGCGCTGGCGGCGGCCCACGCCGCCGGGCTGGTGCACCGCGACGTCAAACCGGAGAACGTGCTCATCGGCCGCGGTGGCACGGCGCTTTCGGGCGGCGTGGTCAAGGTCGGCGACTTCGGCTTGGTCCGCGCGATCGCGAGCGCGGGCACCACGAGTTCGAGCGTCATCCTCGGCACCGTCGCCTACGTCTCTCCCGAGCAGGTCGCCACCGGCGCGACGACGTCCAGCGGCGACGTCTACTCGACCGGGATCCTGCTGTACGAAATGCTCACCGGGCGCACGCCCTACGCCGGCGACACCGCGCTTTCGGTGGCATACCGGCACGTCAACGACGACGTCCCGCGCCCGAGTGAACTGCGGCCCGGTCTCCCGCCCGCGCTGGACGAGCTGATCCTGCGTGCCACCCGCCGCGACCCCGACCAGCGACCGGCCGACGCGGCGCGGTTCCTTGCCGAGCTGAACCACGTGCGTGCCGTCCTCGGCATCCCGTCGGTCCCGGTGCCCGTACCGCTGCCGCCGGACGCCGACCGGGAGACCGACGCCGAACGCACCACCCCGGGCATCCCGGCCGTACCCGCTCTCGCTCCGGCGTCCGCGGCGACCACGGTGCTGCCCCCGGTCGCCGAAGCGACGTTGCCGGTCACCGGTCCGCGAGGGACGCAGGCACTGCACCGGGAGCCGCAGTACCCGGCGGCGCAACCACCACGCACGCCTCCCCCGCGTCCCAAGCCACCCGCGGAGGACGACGACCAGCCGCGGTCGCGCAAACGCCTGTACCTGATGATCGCGGCCGCTGTCCTGATCCTCGGCGGGCTGATCGGCGCGTTCGCCTTCATCCTCAACGACACCGGGCCGACCTCGTCGTCGGTGCCGAAGCTGGCCGGGATGAACCAGGCCGCCGCCGGTGACGCGCTCCGCTCGGCGAAGCTGACTCCTGCCTACACCGAGGAGTACAGCGACACCGCCGCGCAGCACACGGTGATCCGGACCGACCCGGCCGAAGGCAAGTCCGTCGCGCCCGGTACGACGGTCAACGTCGTGTTGTCCAAGGGCCGTCCGATCGTGCCGGACATCCAGGCCGGGACCAGCAAGCAGGACGCGGAGACGGCGATCAAGGCCGCGCAGCTGACACCGGCACCGGGCGAATCCGAGTACAGCGACGTCGCCAAGGACAAGGTCGTCCGCGTCGACCCGGGCCCCGGCTCGCAGCTGAACATCGGCGGGCAGGTCACGGTCATCCTGTCGAAGGGTCCCGAGCCGCTGCCCCCGGTCCCGGACGTCACGGGCCAGAGCAAGGACGCCGCCTTCCAAATCCTGCAACAGGCCGGTTTCCAGCCGTTCCAGGCCGGAGAGGAGTTCTCCGACCAGCTCACCGCCGGCGCGGTGACCCGCACCGACCCGAAGGGCGGCGGCAAGGCGAGCAACCGCCGGATCGGGGTGTTCGTTTCGAACGCCGTCGAAGTACCGAACGTGACGTTCAAGCGTATGGAGGAAGCACTCCAGATCCTGCGTCAGGCGGGCCTGGACGCGGACCGTGAGGGTCGCGGAAACGGCAACGGCCACGGCGGTGGAAACGGCGGTTTCGACTTCGTCCTGCAGCAGGATCCGCAGCCGGGCACCAAGGTGCCGAAGGGCACAAAGGTGCGGCTCAGGGGCTTCGGGTGACGCGAAAGGTGCGCTGAAACCGTTCAGTACCGGCGGGGTCATCGGATACCGTGAACCGCATGGTGGTCTTTGACGGCGTGAGCAGCATGTCGGCCAGGTTCGCCCCGGGTTCCGCCGCGCCCGGTCCGCGATGAGCTTCTTCACGGACGCTCCTCGCAGCCGTCCCCTGTTCCCGGTGCCGGAGCAGGAACTGTTCGGCTACAACGGCCGCCCCTGGGTGGACTCGCCGCATGAGTACATCGTCCCGGCGATCCTGCCGTGGTCGATGCCGCTGGGCCGGTCCGGCCGGACCATCGTGGCGCTGCGCGGCATCGAGGTGTGGCCGGAGGCGGTGAGCTTCCAGCTGTCGGTGTACTCGCGGGATCTGCTGGCGGACGAACCCGGCGAAGGCCTCATCGACCATCGCCGGGTCCCGGACTACAACGCCCTGCTGGTCGGGGTGCTGTTCCCCGACGGCCGCCGCGCCAGCTCGGAGACGATCTCCGTACCGTCGGCGTCGAAACCGGACCAGCCCGTGCTGCGGGCGCAGGGACTGGGCGGCTCGTCGTTCCACGTCGACCACGAGATCTTCCTGTGGCCGCTGCCGCCGACCGGGCCGCTGGAGTTCGTCGTCCAGTGGCTCGACCGCGACATCGAGGAAACGCACACCTCGCTCGACGGCTCCGCGATCCGCGACGCCGCCAAGGAAGCGGGCGAGATCTGGCCAGGACTACCCGCCCGCGAGGCGCACGGCTTGCCGGTCCGCCGGGTCGGGGCGCAGGCGATGATCACCCCCGCCTGGCCCCGCGAGTCGCAGGCGCCGCCGCCGCTGCCGCAACCCCAACGACAGCCGCAGCCACCCCAGGCCCCGCCTGAATCGACCACGGCGGACCGGCCCCGGCGTGGCGCGCCACTGCCGACGCGCCTCCCCCGCCGGGCGCGGTAAGGACTCAGCGGGAGCGTCTTAAGTACCTACTGGATGGGCTGCGGGGCCCGCCGTGGTCGCAGGTGCAGCGGTCGCGCGTGAAGGACTCCTTCCCTCGGCTCAGCCGAGGGAAGCCTGATCTATGGTGCCGCGTACCCGCTGGTCGTGCTGTTCCAG
>NZ_JBFBBY010000230.1:0-9814 GCF_040682875.1 Amycolatopsis sp. NPDC051071
CCATAGGACAAAATTTGTCCTATGGGGACCCCTCATGACACGCCGCGGGCGTGGGCGCCCCTCTCGCGGGAAAGCTCAGACGCGGACCAGCATCTTGCCGGTGTTCGCGCCGCCCAGCAGGTCGAGGAAGGCCTGCGGCGCGTTGCGGATACCGTCCACAATGGTCTCGGAGTACTTGAGCTCGCCGGAGGCGACCAGCGGCGCGACCTCCTTGACGAACCGCGGCTGCAGCGCGAAGTGGTCACCCACCAGCATGCCGCGCATGGTGAACCGCTTCGCGATGATCGACGCGAGGTTACGCGGCGCCGCGGCTGGTTCGGTGTTGTTGTAGACCGAGATCATCCCGCAGATCGCCATCCGGCCGTGCAGGTTGATCGAGTCGATGGCCGCTTCGAGGTGGTCGCCGCCGACGTTGTCGAAGTACACGTCGATGCCCTCGGGTGCCGCCGCGCGCAGCTGCTCGATGACCGGGGCGTCCTTGTAGTTGAACGCCGCGTCGAAGCCGAGCTCGTCGGTCAGCCACTTGACCTTCTCGTCGGTACCGGCGCTGCCGATGACCCGCTTCGCGCCCTTCAGCTTCGCCAGCTGGCCGACGACCGACCCGACCGCACCGGCAGCGCCGGACACGAAAACGGTGTCGCCTTCCTTGAACTCCGCGACGTCGAGCAGCCCGGCGTACGCGGTGAGCCCGGTCATGCCGAGGACGCCGAGGTACGCCGAGATCGGCGCGGCTTCGGGGTCGACCTTCACCGCGTGCTTGGCGGCGACGACGGCGTGCGAACGCCAGCCGAGGCCGTGCAGCACGAGGTCGCCCGGCTCGAAACCGTCCACACGGGACTCGATCACTTCACCCACGGCGCCACCGTGCATGACCTTGCCGACCTCGTACGGCTCGGCGTAGGACTTCGCACTGCTCATGCGGCCGCGCATGTACGGGTCCACGCTCAGCACCTGGTTGCGGACCAGGAGCTGGCCTTCGCCCGGAGTCGGGATCTCGACGTCCGCGATCTCGAAGTTCTCGAGCGTCGGGACACCGTGCGGACGGGAGGCGAGCCGGATCTCGGTTGCGTTCACGAGGGGTACTCCAAGTCTGTTGCGAACGACAAGCGGGGCGTTCGCCCCGTATTCACGACGGGTACAACGAGCTAACCGGGGCGCTCATTCCGATTGTGGCGAGCACTACACGACCTCGACGAGTTTGCCGAGAACGCCCTCGTAGATCCGCTTGAGACCACCCGGCGCGAAGGTCTTCTCGAAGAAGCCGCCGACGCCGCCCGCGCCGTCCCAAGTCGTTTCGATCCGGACGAGACTGCCCTCGGGCACCTCGCGGACGGTCCAGGTGGTGACCATGCTGGAGTTCGCGTCCGTCTCGACGAAGGTGCCTTCGGACGGTTCGGTGACCGTCGCCGCGACGTCACGCACGCGCTTCGACGTCGCCTGCAGCTTCCAGCTCGCCTTCGTGCCCGCGCCGACGCCGCCTTCGGTGACCTCGTAGTCGCGGTAGTGCTCCGTCAGGAGCTTCGGGCGGGTTTCGGCGTAGTCCGCGACGAGCGCCCTGACCTTGTCGGCCGGTGCCTCGATGGTGCGCTCCGCGATGGCCGTGACCTTTCCCATCTCACTCCCTTTCACCCGGTGTGCAACGACAGCACCCACGATTCCACCGGACGGCGTGACCGGCACGGGCGGCCCCGTCCCCAAATGCGATGAACGGCCCGTTACTTGCAAAATTGGCAAGTAACGGGCCGTTCATCGCATTTGAGTGAGCTAGATGAGGGACTTCTCCTTCAGCCAGTCCTTCGCGACGTCGGCCGGCTTCTCGCCGTCCGAGTCGACGCGCTTGTTCAGCTCACGCAGCTGCACGGTGTCGAGGGCCTTGCTCACGGCGTTGAGGACGGCCGCGAAGTCGGCGCCCCGCTCGTCGAGGACCTTCTTGTTCACCGCGGGCACGACGTTCTCGGTCGGCACGATGGCGAGATCGTCCTCCAGCGCCACGAACTGCGGGTCGCCGACGAGCGGGCTCACCGAGTCGACCGGGATGACGGTGACCTTGCCGGACCGCAGCTGCTCGACGCGGGGGCCTGCCTCCTGCACGGTCTGGAAGGTGGCCTTCAGCTTGTAGACGTCCGTGAAGCCCTTGAAGCAGGGAAGCCGCTTCTCGCACTCCGGCCCGCCCGCGACGATGACGTTGTCGACCTTGGACAGGTCGCTGATCTTCGCGAGACCCTTCTCCTTGGCGAGGTCGGCCTTCACGATGTAGGTGTTCTTGTCCTCCGCCGGCGAGTAGTCCAGCAGGCCGACGCCGTCGGCTTCGAACAGCTTCTTGAGCTGCTCGTGCTCACCGGCCGCGTCCTTCGCGGCCTCCTTGCCGAAGCCGGTGGTGATGGCCGCGCCCTGGTACTCCGGGATGAACTGGAGTTCGCCGGACTTCAGCGCCGGGTAGATCAGCTCGCGCGAACCGAGGTTCAGCTTGCGGGTGATCGGGTAGCCCTTGGCCTCCAGCGCGTTCGCGTAGAGCTCGGCGAGGACCAGGCTGTCGGTGAAGTTGAAGGAGGCGACCACGATCGGCGCCCCGCCCTTGCCCTGCGCGGCCGGCGCCGCCGCGTTGTCGCCACCACCGCAGGCGGCCAAACCGAGGGCGGCGGCGAGCACCGCGACCACTCGAACATTCCGTGTCCAGCGCACGTGCACACACTCCTATGACTCGATCAGAGGATTGGACAGTATCTCCGGGTAACGACAGAATCCACATTTTGAGAGTTCCGCCCCGTGTGCTCTCAGAGAACGGAATACAACCATCCGAACGGGGTAAGGTCGGCCGGTGCGAGCCTCCTCCGTGTTCCCCGTACCCGCCCAAGGCGGGCGGCCGCTCTTCGAATGGCGGTGGGTGGACCGCCACTTCGACGAGATACTGGAACGACTCGGCGAGCATGTCACGCTGACCGCGGCCGCGCTCGCCATCGGACTGGTGGTATCGATCGGTGTTTCCGTGGTTTCTCTGCGTCGCCGGTGGTTTTACGTCGTCGCGCTGAGCACCGCCGGTTCGCTGTACGTCATCCCGAGTCTCGGCGCCTTCGCCGTACTGGTGCCCTTCACCGGTCTGACGTCTTTCACCACAGCAGTGATCCCGTTGGCGACTTACACGCTGCTGATCCTGATCCGCAACATCGTCACCGGCGTGGAACAAGTACCCAAGGAAGTCCGCGAAGCCGCGATCGGCATGGGTTTCACGCGCTCGCGACTGCTGTGGCAGGTCGAACTGCCGCTCGCGCTGCCGGTGGTGATCGCGGGCCTGCGGGTCGCGGCGGTGACCACGATCGGGCTCGTGACGGTGACTTCCATGCTCGGCAAGGGCGGGCTCGGCTACTTCATCCGCAACGGGATCCAGACCACGACGCCGAATCCGACGTCGATCATCGTCGGCGTTGGACTTTCGGTAGTGCTCGCCGTAGTGGTGGACCTGATGCTGTGGCTCGGTGGGCGCGCGCTCGCGCCGTGGTCGCGGAAGGCGGCGTCGCGATGAGCATCATCGACCAGACCATCGAGTGGTTTGGCGAGCCGAACCGGTGGAGCTGGACCGATCCGGCGGGCGTTCCGTACCGGACGGTCGAGCATCTGCAGTATTCGGTGGTGGCACTGGTGATTTCCGCCGTGCTGACGATTCCGCCCGCGTTGTGGCTGGCGCACTATCGGCGCGCGCAGTTTCTCGCGACGAGTGCGGTGAACGTCGGCCGCGCGATCCCCAGCTTCGGGCTGGTGATCCTGTTCTGGTTCCTGGCTTCCCGGCTCGAAGTCGATACGACGTTCTGGCCGCTGATGCTCGCGCTGGTGGCCTTGGCACTGCCGCCGCTGTTCACCAACACCTATGCCGGCGTCATCCAGCTGGAGCAGGAGACCATCGACGCCGCACGCGGAACGGGTTACCGGGAGTGGCAGATCATGCTGCGCCTGGAATTGCCGCTGGCGTCACCGGTCATCCTCGCGGGTGCTCGCGTCGCCTTCCTGCAACTGGTGGCGACCGTCGCGATCGGCGCGATCGTCAACGACGGCGGCGGGCTCGGACGGTACATTGTGGACGGATTCGCGCTCGGGGATCCCGGCCACGGCGAGATCCTGGCGGGCGGGATCGCCGTCGTCGTACTGGCTTTGGGGTGCGAGGCGGTGTTCGCGCTCATCACCCGGATGGTGACTCCGCGCGGGCTCTTGACTCGTGAGTGATTTGGGTCGTTCTAACGACCCAAATCACTCACGACTCGACGGGACGCGCGAGGCCGTCGATCACTTCGGCACCGGGCAGGGACGCGAGCGCCAAGCCCGAGATCAGCAGCTTGCTGCCGCGGATCCCGCTGCCGATGACCAGTTCGGATTCGTCGGCGACCCGCTGGTCGATCAGGATCGGCCAGCCATCGGGCAGGCCGACCGGCGTGATGCCGCCGTACTCCATGCCGGTGAGCGAAACGGCCTCGTCCATCGGGGCGAAGGAAGCCTTGCGCACGTCGAGGCGGCGCTTGATCACGCCATTCACGTCGGCGCGGGTGGTGGCGAGGATCATCGCGGCGGCGAACCGGACTTCACCGGCACGCTTGCCCGCGACGACGACGCAGTTCGCGGACGCCGACAGCGGGGAGCCGTACGCGGCACAGAAAGCCGCGGTGTCGGCGAGTTCGGCGTCGATCTCGGCGACGCCGACGGCATCGGGATCGGCGAGGGCGGCGAGTGTCTTGGCGACGGGCTCGGCCAGCAGGTCCGTGCGCGAGGGAGCGGGGACGACGGTGAGGTTTCCGGCGATGGTCCAGGTAGTCACACCGTCAACGGTAACCGCGACGCGCGGCGTCTCCGTTGAGGGTGGTGGCTGGACCTGATCACCAGTTGCGACCACCACGCTGGACCTCGATGAGCTTGGGCCGGACGTCCACGAGGTAGACCAGGACCGCGACCAGTGCGGGCAGCCACAGGATCATGCCACCGCCGTAGAACTGGAAAAGGGTCAGCACGGCGGTGGACCCGCCGGTGATGAGCATCCAGATGGGCTTGGTCTTGCGGTCCGCGGCCGAATACGCGTCCGCCCGCTGCAGCAGTGCGTGGACGAACGCGAAGAGGCCGGTCAGTGCGCCGCCCCAGTGGATGGCGATGAGAATCCAATTGGCAACGAACACGAAGTCAGCTTACGTCAAACCGGGCGAATGACCCGGGCCCCTGGTACCGGACGCGGTACCAGGGGCCCTGAGTTCACGCGGACCTTACTTCTCGGTCGTCTTCGGCGCGGTGGCCGGCTTCTTGGCGACCGGGCTGGTGGGGGTGCGGCGCGCGGGGGGCGTGGTCTTCGGCGCGGTCTTGTTGGCGACCTTGCGCGAAGCCGAGCGGGTCTCGTGCGCGAGGTCGTCGCCGATCTCCTCGACCTCGTCGGCGATCTCGCCGGCGACCTCGGTCACCTTGCGGGCGGTCTTCTCGCCGACCGAGCGGGTGCCCTTGGTGACCTTGCCGAGCACGGTGTCGATGCGCTCGCGGGCGTCGGTGGTCGCACCCTCGACGCGGTCCTGCGCGGTGGTCAGCGCGTCTTCGAGCTGCTCGATGGCCTTCTTGACCTGCGGCTGCGCGGCGATCTTGTCCCACGCCTGCTCACCGGACTCGGCCAGCTTGTTGTACAGCTTCAGCGCGGCCTCGGTGTAGTCGTCGATGACCTTGCGCAGCTCGGCCGGGTCGAGCTTCTCGCGGAGGCCCTCGACGTCGTGCGGGATCTCTTCGATGTTCTTGCGAGCGGCCTCGCTGCCGACGGCGACCTTTTCCTTGGCCTTGGCGACGGCGTCGACGACGGCCTGGCTCGCCAGGTTCCCGGCGCCCAGCGCGGCGAGCAGCGGCGTGCGCACCTGGTCGAGGGCGGAGGTCTTGCGGTCGGACTTGGGGTTCGTGGCCGTGGTCATGCTGACTCCTTGGATTCGGCGGCTGGGTCTTCGGTTTTCGTTGGTGCCGCCTGCTCGGGTTTCGCGGCGGCGTTCTCGCGGCGGAACGATTCGTAGACGTCGAGCAGGACCTGCTTCTGCCGTTCGGTCAGCTCGGTGTCGGCGCGGATCGAGTCGCCGACCGGGCCGCCCGTCGGCAGATCGAGGATTCCCGCTTGGACGTAGAGCGCCTCGGCCGAAATACGCAGGCCCTTGGCGATCTGCTGCAGGATCTCCGCGCTGGGTTTGCGGACCCCGCGCTCGATCTGGCTCAGGTACGGATTGGACACGCCGGCGAGTTTCGACAGCTGCCGCAAGGAGATCTTCGCCGTGCTGCGCTGCTGGCGGATGTACTCGCCGATGTCGGAAGCGATGTCCGCGACCTTCTCCATCGGTCCACCCGACGGGGCCTGATCCCGGTTGGTGTCTGACATCGGTCACCTCCTCGCGACGTCTTCAACGCTACGCGCGAGTGCTAGCTATTGCAAGCACTCTGCTTGCAACCATCGGGTGTGTTGGCGCTCACCCGCTACGGTGGGGGGATGTCGAGTGCGACGCGGCTACGGCGGCGCCTCGTCGAGCATCTGCTCGCCGAAGGCGTGCTGCACGACGCGCGCTGGATGACCGCCTTCCGCACCGTGCCCCGCCACGTCTTCCTGCCGCGTTTCTTCGTCCCGGCGGCGAACGGCTGGGGTGCGATGGAGACCGGTGACGACGGCTGGCTCGAACGCGTCTACTCCCCCGACGTCCTGGTCGTGCAGCTCGACGACGACTCGGAACTCTGGGAGCGGGCACGCTATCTCGGCGCGCAGCCGGGGACGCCGACGAGTTCGTCCAGCATGCCTTCGATCATGGCGATCATGCTCGAAGAGCTCCGGGTCGCCGACGGGCATCGAGTGCTGGAGATCGGCACGGGCACCGGTTACAACGCCGCCCTGCTGTGCCAACGGCTCGGCTCGGGGCTCGTGTACACAGTGGACATCGACCCGGAACTGGTGGACGCCGCGCGCAAGCGGCTCGCGGAAGCCGGGTACGCGCCGTCGTGCGCCGCCGCCGACGGCGCCGAAGGCTTCCCAGCGGGCGTGCTCTACGACCGGGTGCTGTGTACGTGCTCGGTGTCGTCGATCCCGCCCGCGTGGCTGGAACAGACCGTGCCGGGCGGGCTGATCGTCACCACGCTGAACCGGCCGATCGGCGGCGGCCTCGTCCGGATCGTCGCGGGTGAGGGCGCGACGGGACACGGCCGCGTCCTCGCCAGGGACGGCCGCTTCATGCCGCTGCGCGCACACCGGTTCAAGCCGTCGAAGGCGCCGGACGGTCAAGGCGAATGGCGGCCGACACCGCTGCCGATGGGGGCCATCACCGAAGTCCGCAGCCGCTTCGAGTTCTTCGCCGGGCTTCAGCTTCCCGGGGTTTCGGCGTTGCGGGACGGCCAGAACACCGCGCTCGTCCACTCCGACGGCTCCTGGGTACGGCACCGGAAACGAGGTCGTGACTACGAAGTGGCGGAAGGCGGGCCGCGGCGGCTCTGGGAGCTCGTCGAGCGCGCACAGGAGGAATGGCTGGAACTCGGCCAGCCGTGGCGTGACCGGTTCGGGCTCAGCGTCGACGGCGACGAGCAGGTGATCTGGCTGGACTCCCCCGAAGGCCGGACTTGGCCGCTACGACCTTGAGACCAGGCCCCGCACCCACCTCTCGACGCGGTCGACGGCGTCGTCCACCGGCACGTGGGTGGTGTCGAACAGTTCGACCGGCGGGGACAGCGACGGCGCCTCGGCCCGCAGCCATTCGTTGAACTCCAGCATCTCCTCGATCCGCTCCTCGTCCCACTCACGCCAAGCGGGCCGCGCCAGCAAGCGCTTGCGCAGCGCGTCCGGCTCGCTGACGAGCGCCAGGTAGTGGATGTCGGAGAAGAAGACCCGCTCGGGCAACTGCTCGAACTCGGGTGGCGCGACGGTGCCGCAAAGCACGACCGGCCGCCCGTTCTGCTGCAGCATCGCCGCCATCCGCAACCAGGTCGACCGGAACGCGGGATGGCCGGGGACGTCGTCACGCAACGCCCCGGTCCACAGCACGTCCTGCTCGACCACGAGCGCGAGGTCACCGAGCCGCTCGGCCAGGCGCGGCCCGACCGTCGACTTGCCTGCCCCGCTCGGCCCGGTCAGCGCGAACAGCGGGAGACGACGGAACGGCCACCGGTGCGCGCACTCCACGCACACCAGCAGCCCCCCGCTCTCGACTTGTGGCCGTTCGGCGCGATCACCGCAGGCCGGGCAGATCTTGAGATCGAGGACCACGGTCAGTCGAAGAGGCCTTCGAGGAAGCCGCCCTTACGACGCTTGTGGCCGTACGCGTGCGGGGAATCGGAGTGGCCTCGGTAACCCTTGGGCGAATCCGCGTAGCCGCCCCGGTACCCCTTCGGCGAATCGGCGTACCCACCGCGGTGCGGTCGCGGGGAGTCCGGACGGCCGTAATGCGGCGCCGGTGCGTGTCCACCTCCCTGATAGGGCGGAGGTGGCTGATGCCCCCCGTAGTACGAGCTCTCGGCACCGGCGATGGCTTCCAGCTCGCCCCTGTCCAGGAAGATGCCGCGGCATCCCTGGCACTGGTCGATGTGGACACCGTTCTTGTCGACGGTCTTCATCTGGTTCTGGCACTTCGGACAAATCACGTATCAGAGATTACGCATTTTTCGCGTCCGAGGTCAGCAGGCACACAGACAAAACGGATGCCCGGCCGGATCCGCGTACACCCGGAAGTCCTCCGGGGAGTCGTCGAGCAGCTTCGCGCCGATGGCCAGCGCGCGCTCGTGACCGGCTTCGAGGTCGGTGACGTCGAGATCGAGATGCGCCTGCTGCGGGTTCTCCGCCGACGGCCACGCGGGCGGACGGTAGTCGGGGACACGCTGGAACGAGAGCCGCGCGCCGCCCTCCGGGTTTCGCAGGGTCACCCAATGGCCGTCTTCGGCGACCTTCGCGGCCTCCCAGTCGAGCAGTTCGCGGTAGAACTCCGCCAACGCGACCGGGTCCGGGCAGTCGAGCGCCACCGCGCCGAAGGTGGGTACCGCACCCATGGTTCAGCCTCCAGAAGATCGAGTAACCAGTGAACCAAGTATGCGGGTTATCGCAGCCGATGACAACCGGTCTCGCCCGTACACTGGGCGAGGTGAACACCGACGCGCTCCTGGTGGTCGAGTTTTTGAACACGGTGAACGTCGAACGCGGCGCCGACCTCCTGGACGAGCTGGAGACCTGGCAACACTGGGCCCGTGATCACCGGTTACGCGCGGATACCCCCGCGGCCGCGCGCGAAACCCGGGACGCACTGCGCTCGGCGATCGGCGATCCGCGGCTGCCCCGGCTCGGCCTGCGCGCGCCGGCGGAGGTCGTCCTCGGCCCGGAAGGCCCGCTCCTGGTCGCGGAATCGGTGTGCGAAGCGGTGATGGCGGCCTCGATCCGGCTGACCGTGCGTGGCGAGTGGATCCGGCTCAAGATCTGCCCGGCGGACGACTGCCTGTGGGCGTTCTACGACGAGTCGCGCAACCGGTCGCGGACGTGGTGCTCGATGCGGTCGTGCGGGAACCGGGAGAAGGCGCGGGCGTGGCGGGCACGGACGGCGGACGTGGCGACCTGAAGTACAGGAAGGGCCCCTTCATGTACTTGAGGAAGGTGTGACCTGACGGGCGGCGGTTGCGGCGGCGGTTGCGGCGGCGGTTGCGAGATGACCCCGGGGTCGCGGACGGCCACACCGCGTTCCGGCGCCGCCCGTGCCCACCGGAAGTACATGAAGGCCCCCTTGCTTGCGCTAGGCGCAAGGAAGGGGGCCTTCATGTACTGGGGAAGGTGTGAAGGTCGAGAGCTCGGCAGAGCGTCGGGGAG
>NZ_JBFBBY010000231.1:0-9787 GCF_040682875.1 Amycolatopsis sp. NPDC051071
GGCGCAAGCAAGGGGGCCTAGCGCAAGCAAGGGGGCCTTCACGTACTTGCCGCGGGCGCGGCGGCGGGAGCGGGAGCAGCAGCGGCGTCCGGCGGGTCGCGGGAGCCGACCGCGTCAGCGGGAGCGGGAGCGTCGTCGGCGGCGTCAGCAGCAGCGTCAGCGGCGCCCGGCGGTCAGCGTGTCGAAGTCCGGGAAGTCCCCGGCCAGCGTGGCGCCGGTGAAGTTGCCGACCCAGCCGCCGTCGTCGTGGAAGAACCGGATCGACACGTAGTCGGGCCGCGTCCCCATGTCGAACCAGTGCGTTGTGTTGGCAGGCACGCTCAGCAGGTCGCCCGCTTCGCACAGCACGGCGTACACCCGGCCGCCGACGTGCAGGTAGAACACGCCGGAACCACGTGCGAAGAAGCGGTCTTCGTCATCGTCGTGTGTGTGCTCGGCGAGGAACTTCTGCCGCGCTTCGGCGGCCTGAGCGGCCCAGCCAGGTTCGAAGGACGGCGTCATGCGGACGGCGTCGACGAAGGTGTAGCCCTCGGCGGCCGAGACCTTGCCGATCGGCTCCTCGTAGGCGGCCAGCACCTGCTCAGGGGTCACTTCTCGCGGTAGATCCGCGACGAGTTCCCACCGTTCGAACCGCACGCCGAGCCTGCCGAGTTCCGCGGTGATCACGGCCGGGTCCTCGGTCCTGAGCGCGATCTCGCCGGGCCGGTCGTCCGGCCACACCGTCAGCAGGGTCATCGCACTCCCCTTTCGTCAGCCATGGCTCGAAGTCCTTTTTCCCGCTGAGAGCCCGTCAACGACAGTCTTGTCTCCACAGTGAACCGGAGCAACCACTCCAGGCATTCCAGGCGATGGCGCGCGTGTCGAAGGTCATCTCCCCACACGTAGATCCCGTGCCGCGCGACGATCACCGCCGGGGTGTCCGCCCGGAACCCGGCCTCGAACGCGTCGCCGAGGACGCGCATGTCCTGGCCGTTGGCGATCACCGGGACGGTCACCAGATCGTCGTGCGCGGCCCGGCCGAAGCCCTTGAGCATCTCCAGGTCCCGCAGTTCGACGCCGTCCGGCCAGTGCTCGGCGGCCACCACCGGCGCGAGCGCGTGCACGTGGATCACGGCGCCCGCGCCCGACACCGCCGCGATGCGGGCATGCAGCCCGGCCTCGGCCGACGGCACCTTGTCCGGGTACGGCTGGTCGGCCACGGCCAGCCCGTCCTCACCGACCACCACGACGTCATCGCTGGTCAGCTCGCCTTTGTCGCGTCCGCTGACGGTGACGGCGACCCGCAGCGGGTCGCGGCCGAGCACCACCGACAGGTTGCCCGACGTGCCCCGCATCCAGCCCAGCCCGGCGAAGCGGGCGGACTCCTCGGCGAGTGCGCGTCCGGCGAGTTCCAGTGTCGTCATCGAGGCACGACCTTCACCTCGTCGAACGTCCGGATCGCCCGATGTGTCCCGAAATCAGCGTCGGCGAACGGTTCACCGTCGCGGGCGAGCCCGACGGTCTGCCAGCCGTCGGCGGCGGCGCTGTCGAGTTCGGCGGGGACGTCCGAGAAGAACACGACGTCGCCCGGCTCGGCCTCCAGCGCGGAAGCAATCGCGCGATACGAAGGCGCCTCGCGTTTCGGGCCCGCGTTGACGGTGTCGAAATGCCGTTCGAACAGGCCGGTGACGTCGCCGTCGGTGGTCCGCGAGAACGACGCGACCTGCCCGGCGACCGAGCCGGAGGAGAACACCGCCAGCCGCAGACCGGACTCGTGCCAGGACCGCAGCGCCGGAGCGACGTCGCCGAAGAACTCCGTCGTGAGGTCGCCCTCGGCGTACCCGCGCTGCCAGATGAGCCCCTGCAACGTCTTCAAGGGAGCGATCTTCTGGTCCGCGTCCATCCAGCCGTGCAGGACCCCGACGACGTCCACGGTGGACGCCTCCGCCGGGAGCCCGCCCAGTTCCTTGATCCGCGCGACGGCGGCGGCGACCTCGGGGTCGTCCGCGTGCTCGTCGATCCACGGGCCGAGGCGCGGGCGCGCGTAGTCGTAGAGAGTCACGTGCACGTAACTGGTGGCGGTCAGCGTGCCCTCGATGTCGAGGACCACCCACCGGGCGGTCAGCGTTGCGGTCACTGGTTCGCTTCCCCTTCTGCGTAGTACTCGCGGAGCCGCACTGGTTCGAAGGCCCCGCGATCGGTCACCACCGCGGTCACGAACCGCGGTGGTGTCACGTCGAAGGCCGGATAGTGGCCCCGGACGCGTTCGCCCGCGACGCGGTGCCCGAGCGCGCTCAGCACCTCGTCGCCGTCGCGGTATTCGATCGGCACGTCGGTCCCGGTCGGCGCTGCCTGGTCGGGTGCCTGGACCATCGCGTAGAACGGCACACCGAACGCCTCCGCCGCGACAGCGAGCCCCAGCGTCCCGATCTTGTTGACGACGTGGCCGTCCATGGTGACCCGGTCGGCCGCGGTCACCAGCGCGCCGACCTCGCCTGAGGACAGCACCGCGGCCCCCATGCCGTCGGTGATCAGCCGGGTGTCGGCGCCCATTTCGGCGAGCGTCTCCGCGGTCAGCCGCGCGCCTTGCAGATACGGCCGGGTTTCCGTGCAGAAGAAGGAGAACTCCTTGCCGTGGCGCCGCGCGGCCAGCACCAGGTCGACCAGGTACAGATCCGCCCAGCAGTGGGTCAGCACGGTCGCCTTGTCCGGGACCAGTTCCGCCGTGTACTCCCCCAGCGCGCGGCTGCGCGACCGGTACAACTCGTCACCCGCTCGCGCGCCCGCCGTCGCGAGCTCGACGAGATCGCCTGCCGAGTTGTCCACTTCGGACAGTACGGCGGCGACGGCTTTGCGCAGATGGTTGTTCGTCTTACGGGTCGCGACGATCCGTTCCCCCACTCGCCCCAGGTACGCACGGGCGTCGGACGGCGAGAGCCCGGACGCCTCGCGCGCACCGAGCACCATCGCGCCCAGCGCGGCGAAATACGGCCCGGACGACTGCGTGACCATGTCCTCGATGGCCACCGCGACCTCTTCCGCGGTCCGGCACAGCACCCATTCCCGCGAGAACGGGAAGACGCGGCGGTCGAGGATGTGCACGCCTTCGCCGTCGAGGCGGACGCTTTCGGCGAGGATCGGCAGCGTCATCAGCTGTACCCCGAAAGGCACGGCGGGATCCCGTTGAGGAAGTGGTCGCCGACCTCACGTGCCTTGTAGGACACGGGATCGTGCAAGGTCAGCGTGCGGGCGTTGCGCCAGAACCGGTCAAAGCCGTACTTCGTCGCCGTCGCCCGCGCGCCGGTGAACTCGAAGACCTTGCTCGTGGTCTCGATCGCGGCCCGGCTCGCGACGACCTTGGCCGCCGAGATGGCGATCGCCGCCTCGGCGCGCTCGGCCGGGGTGAGGTCGAAGCCGCGCTCGTCCGCATCACCGAGGGCGGAAACCGCCGCGTCGACGGCGAATCCGGCCGCCCGCGCCGTCGCGACCAGCTCGCCGTACCCGGCAAGGATGTAGGGATCCTGCGTCGCTTTGTCTACATCGGACAGTGTCCAGGCACGGGCGGTTTCCCGCGTGTACACCGCGGCGGCGTCGAGCGCGCCGACCGCGAGACCGACGTAGACCTGCGCGAGCATGAGCTGGAACCCGATCGCCGCCAGCGAGATCCGGGGTACCTTCGGATCCGCCTGATCCTCCGGCTGGGCACCGAGGACATCGGCGGACTCGACGCGGACGGCGTCGAACCGGACCGCGCCGCTCGCGGTGAGCCGCTGGCCGATGTTGTCCCATTCTCCGGGGAAGGTGATTCCGTCGGCCCGCGCGTCGACGACGAAGGTCAGCTTCTCGCCGTTGTCGGTCCTCGTCGCGCTGACCACCAGACGGTCGGCGACGGCCGCGCCGGTGGCGAAGGTCTTCGTGCCCTCGACGGTGAACCCGCCGTCGGCGGGGGTCAGCAGCAGGGCCGCGTCGAGCGGGTTGCTGACGCCCGCCCAGAACCAACCCGGTTCACTCGGCGCGCGCAGCCCGAACAGTCCGGTGCGCCAGAGCTGCAGGTAGTGATAGCCGAGCAGGTGCCCGACGGAGGCGTCCGCGGCGGAGACTATCCGGGTGGCCTGGTTGGCGGCCGTCCAGCCCGCGGTGTCGAGCAAGGGCAACAGGCCGGACTCGCGCAGCAGGCCGATCTCGGCGAGCGGGAGCCGTCCGGCGAGGTCACGCCCCGCCGCGTCCGCCCGCAAGGTTTCGGCGAGTTCGTGGGCCGTTTTCCGCCACACCTCGGTCATTTCGCTCCCTCCAGCTCGACCAGCGCGTCGAGCGCCACCCGGGTCCCCCGTGCCACCCCGGCGGCCACGACGTCGCGGTGCGGGTCGTAGGCCGACGGGTCGGGATGCTCGGCCCGCGCGTCGCCGTCGATCACGAGCACACCACCGGCCCGCAGACCGCGCAATGCCGCGAACACCAGCAGTGTGGAGAGTTCCATCTCAATGGCGATCACCCGTGCGGCCAGGTAGTCGGCCATCGGCAGGGTGAGCACCAGCGGGCTGAACGCGGCCCGCGTCCACACCACCCCGCGGTGCGCCTCACCGGCGGCACGGCTCAGCGCGACGACGGCCTCCGGAGTGGCGAAGGCCGGGTACTCCGGGTGGATCAACTGCTGGGTGACGCCGTCGTCGCGGACGGCCGCCTCGGCGATGACGAGGTCGCCGTCGGTGACCCCGTCGCGCAGCGAACCCGCCGTGCCGAGCCGGATGAAGGTACGGATCCCGGCCTCGGCCAGCTCGCCGAACTGGCACAGCGCGCCGGGGCCGCCGACGCCGTGCGAGGACACGACGACCGGGACGCCTTTCCAGGTGCCGGTGTAGCTGCGGTATTCGCGGTTCTGCCCGACGAGGACGGAGTCCCGCAGCGACTCGGCCACCGCGGTCGCCCGGTCCGGGTCGCCGACGACCAGCGCACGCGGCGGCAGGCCGGTCCGGGGAATCTTGGTGATGGGCAGGACGTCGCTCACGCGGGCTGTCCCTTCTTGCGTTTGACGTTGGACAGGAACAAAGCCACCAGCGTGACGACATAGGGCGCGGCGTCGGTGGCCTGCTGCGGCAGCCCGATGCCCTGCAACCGGAAGCCGAACGCCTCGGCGAGGCCGAACAGCAGCGCCGCCAGCAGCACCCCGAGCGGATGGGCACGCCCGAGCATCACCGCGACGACGGCGATCCAGCCGCGGCCGGCGGTCAGGTTCTCGGCGAACAACGTCACCGAGCCCAGTGCCAGCTGGGCGCCGCCGAGACCGCAGAGCGCTCCCCCGGCGAGGATCACTCCATAGCGGTACTTCGTCACGTTGACGCCGAGGCTTGACGCGGCCTCGGGACGTTCGCCGACGCCACGCAGCCGCAGCCCCCACGGATGCCGGTAGAGCAGCACCGCGAGCGCGGGCACGGCCAGCCAGGATAGATAGACCAGCAAAGACTGCCCTGGCAGCGGCCCGAACTGCCCGAGGCCTCGCAGGGCCGGATCGCTGAACGACCCTTCGGTGCCGAAGACCGTGCGGATCAGGAAACTCGTCAGCCCGACGGCGAGCAGGTTGCTCGCGACGCCGAGGACGATCGGATCGCCGTCGAAGGTGATCGACCCGATCGCGAGGATCAGCGAGTACGCCGTCGCCGCGATCACCGCCACGACAACGCCGATCCAGGCGCTCCCGGTGTACCAGCTACCCGCCACGGCACCGAAGCACCCGACCAGGAGCGAGCCTTCGAGTGAGATGTTGAAGACCCCGGCCCGCCGGCACAACGCGCCCGCGAGCGCGGCGAACAGGATGGGTGTCAGCGCGGTGAGCGCCGAGGAGAACAAGCTCGCGTCGATCATGCGCGCCTCGCCTTCCGCCGGAAGACCCCCGAGGTGGCGGCCAGGAAGATGATCAGCACGGCCTGCAGGACAGCGGTCAGTTCGCGTGGGACCTGGGTGGCGCGTTCCATCGCGAACCCGCCGCTGGTCAGCGCCGCGAAGAACACCGCCGCGAGCAGTGTCCCCAGCGGGCTCGCCCCGGCGAGCAGCGCCGCGAGCAGGCCGATCCAGGTGTACTGCGGTGTGATCAGGGCGCCGTCGATGAACCGGTACGGGAAGCCGAGGACGGCGATCGCGCCGACCAGTCCGGCGGTCCCGCCCGACGCGGCCAGCAGCCGCACCGTGAGTTTCGGCCGGTCGATCCCGGCGTAGACGGCGAACCTGGGCGCCCAGCCGGTCACCTTGGTCTCGAATCCGGCCGGGGTGCGGGCGTCGATCACCGCGTAGACCGCGATCACCGCCAGCACCAGGAAGATCCCGGTCGTCACGCCACCCAGTTCGGGCAGCCGCGTGCCTTCGGGCAGCTGCGGGCTCTGCGGCAGGCTGGAACCGGCGTCCTTGAGCGGGAATCGCACGAGGTAGCCGGCCAGCGACATCGCCGGATAGCTCAGCAGCAAGGTGCTGACCAGCAACGGGACACCGAAGCGGTTCTCGCAAACCGCGGCCAGCGCGGCGTACGCGGCCCCGGCGAGAACACCCGCGAGCAGGGCGAGAACCACTTTGACCGGCCCCGGCCCGGGAACGTACAGCCCGACGGCGAGCGCACTGATCGCGCCGAGCACCAGCTGCCCTTCGCCGCCGAGATTGACCATGCCCGCACGCAACGGGATGGCGAGTGCGAGTGCCATCCCCGCGACCGGGACGGCGTAGGCGAGGGTGTCGCCGATGCCGTCGGGGCCGAACGCGCCCGAGACGATCGCGCCGTAGGCGGCCAGCGGGTCGGTTCCGGTCGCCAGCAACAAGATCGCGCCGAGTACGAGGGCGGCAGCGACCGGGATGGCGAGGACACGGAGGCGCTTCATCCGGCACCACCGGCCATCGCCAGGCCGACGTTGTGCTGATCGGCTTCGGCCTTGGTGAACTCCGCGACGATCCGGCCTTCGAACAGCACCAGTACGCGGTCCGAGAGGGCGAGGATCTCGCTGAGCTCGGCGGAGATCAGCAGGACGGCGTGCCCGGCGTCGCGATGGGCGACGAGCCGGGCGTGGATGTTCTCGATCGCGCCGACGTCGACACCGCGGGTCGGCTGCTCGACCAGCAGGAACGGCGCGTCGTGGGTGAGTTCGCGGCCGAAGATCGCCTTCTGCTGGTTGCCGCCGGACAGCGTCCCCATCGCGGCGGCGGGGCCGGACGCACGGACGTCGTAGGCGTCGATGATCGCCGACGCGTGGTCGTCGATCGCCTTGCGGCGCAGGAAACCCTTGCGTACCAGAGGCTTCCGCCGATGGAAACCGACGGCCAGATTCTCCCGCAGGCTCGCCACCGGCGCCGAGCCGACCTCGGCGCGGTCTTCCGGGACGTGCGCGAGACCGGCGTCCCGCCGGGCGCGGACAGACAGGCCGGCGAGGCTCTGTCCTTTGAGGACAACTTCGCCGTCGGTCTTCAGGAGGCCGCTGAGCGCGCCGGACAACTCGCCCTGTCCATTGCCCGCGACCCCGGCGACGCCGACGATCTCTCCGGCGCGGACGGTTAAGGAAACGTTGCCCAGCAAGGGTTTCCCTTCCGGTCCGGGAACGGTCAAGGAGCGGGCTTCGAGGACGGCGTCGCCAGGAGTCCCGGCCGGGTGGACGCGGTCGAGATCGACTTCTCGGCCGGTCATCGCCGCGGCGAGCCCGGCCGCGGTCTGATCCGCGGTGCGCCCGCGGGCGCTGACGCGGCCGTCACGCAGCACGGTGACGTGGTCGCTGACGGCGAGGACCTCCTGGAGTTTGTGCGACACCAGCAGAATCGTGCGGCCTTCGGCGGCGAGCGTGCGCAGGACGCCGAACAGCCGGTCGGTTTCGGGTGGGGTGAGCACGGCGGTCGGTTCGTCGAGGATCAGGACGTCGGCCTCGCGATACAGGAGTTTGAGGATCTCGACGCGCTGCCGGAGCCCGACCGGCAGGTCGCGGACCCGGTCGCCCGGCCGCAACCGCAGTTCGTGCCGTTCGATCAGCTCGGTGACGCGCGCGGTCGCCGCCTTGCGGTCCAGCAGGCCGCGGCGGGTCGGCTCGCTGCCGAACACGACGTTCTCGGTGACGGTGAGTTCGCCGAACAACGCGAACCCCTGCTGCACCATGCCGACACCGGCGTCGATGGCCTGCGCCGGGGATCCGAACGAGACTTCCTCGCCGTGCAAGGAGATCGTGCCCTCGTCGGGCCGGTGCAGGCCGTAGAGCACGGACATGAGCGTGGACTTGCCCGCGCCGTTCTCACCCATCAGGGCGTGGATCTCCCCCGCGCCGACGTCGAGGTCCACCTGGTCGTTGGCGAGCACTCCGGGGAACCGCTTGACGATCCCCCGGAGTGAGACGGCTTCAGGATTTGGCGGGGTCATCGACGACGATCGCGCCCGAGATGATCTGGTCCCGCAGTTCGCCGACCTTCGCCAGCACGTCGGGGTGGCTCGCGACAACGCACTGCGATGTCGAGGCGTCCGGCTCGAGCCCGGTCAGGGAGATGCCCTTCTCCTTGACGCCATAGGACTTCGTCTCGCCGGCCTTGCCGCCGAGAATGGCGTCGACGCCGTCGCCGATGACGACGTTGGTGCGCTTGATGACGTTGTCCACGACCTGCCCCGGACTGGCCGGGCACTGGTTGGCGTCGACCCCGAACGCGAAGAACCCGCCCTGCTTGGCCGCCTCGAAGACGCCGAGGTTGCCCGCGGCCGAGGCCGCGCCCATGACGTGGTCGACGCCCTGGCCTGCGAGCGTGGTGGCCAGCGCCTTCGCCCGCGCCGGGTCGTTGAACGGGTTCGCTCCGCCGATGAAGAGCGGGGAGAGCGTGGTGCCGGGCTTGGCTTTCTCCGCACCCTGCCCGAACGGGATCGAGTAGCGGTGGAACTGGGGCGCGTCGAGGACAACGACCGCGCCGACCTTGCCGCTCTTGCTCAGCAGCCCGGCTTCGGCACCCGCGAGATAGGAGCCCTCGTGCTCGCGGAACACCGCGCAGGTGACGTTCGGGAACGGTTTCGTGGTGCACGAGTCGACGAACAGGAACTTCTGCTCGGGGTTGCGCTCGGCCTCGGCCGCGATCGCGTCGGCGAAGTTGAAGCCGACGGCGACGATCACGGCCGGCTTCTCGCGCACCGCGGCGGCGAGGTTCTGCTGGATCGACGCCGGATCGGTGCTCTGGAACACCTTCCGCGTCCCGCCGTGCTTCTTGGCCGAGTCCTCGATGCCCTGGACGGCGAGCTTGAGGAAGTCGTTGACCCCGACCGGGCTCGGCGTGATCAAGACCAGCGCGGGCCCGGCCGCGTTCCGGGCGGCTGGGTCCTTGGCGGCCGGGTCCTTGGCCGAGGCGTTGCACGCGGCGAGGAGCGCGACGGCGGAAACGGCCATGACGGCCCGCAAGAGGGTTCTCGGCGACATGTCCCGGACCTTATGTCGATCGTCCACGATCTGACACTATTTCCCGGAGAGTGAGAAACCGGTGGTCAACTCCCCGGGGAGCCTTCTTTACGCGCGTTCGTGTAGGTCGTTATACGGCGGGCGGGGTCGTGAGTGATTTGGGTCGTTCTGGCCAAAGGGTGTTTTAGGTACCTACGGCGGGTGAGCCGGGTAGTGGCCGGTCCTTGAAGGACTGTTTGAGGGACCCAGAGTCCCTCAACGTTCCCCTCACCCGTCCCGAAAGGCCATCACGAGCCCTCACGGCACCACCAGTCACCACGGTGGCGCGTGAAGGACCCCTTCCCTCGGCTCAGCCGAGGAAACTCGACCTTCACACCTTCCCCAAGTACGTGATGGCCCCCTAGCGCAAGGAAGGGGGCCAT
>NZ_JBFBBY010000232.1:0-9705 GCF_040682875.1 Amycolatopsis sp. NPDC051071
TCGGCGATTTCGGCCTGTCGCTCCACGATTCCTGCCAGAATGGCGGGTTGCTGGGACGAAAAGTGTCCTATGGGGACCCCTCATGACACACGCGCGTGCGGGGATGGCCGCGGCGGGCGCCGGGCCACTTACGACCGCTAAAGCACCTGCCCCAGGTACCGCTTCGCCGACCGCTGGACGGCTTCGTGCCCGTCGGTCCGGATGATCGCGTCCCACCAGGCGCCGTAGATCGCCTCGAACTCGTACGGTTCGAGCAGTTCGGCCGCACGCCGGACGACGTCCGGGCGTTCCGGGATCAGGTTCGGGTAGCTGTACATCATGCCGACGAACCGGCGGTCCGGGATGACCTGCAGGATGTCGCCAGAGAGCAGCGCGCCGCGGCCGTTCTCCCCGCCGGGCCAGTGCAGCACCGTTCCGCCGGCGAAGTGCACGCCGAGGTTGAGCAGCCGCAGATCGGGGGCGACGTCGAGGCTCACGCCGCTCCACAGTTTGATCGCCGGATCCGGCCTGCCGATCCATTGCTGGTCGTCTTCGTGCAGGTACACGGGCGCGTCGAAGGCGTGGGCCCATTCGACCATCGTGGTGTAGTAGTGCGGATGGCTGATCGCGATGCCGGTGATCCCGCCGAGAGCACGCACCTTGGCGACGAGGTCGTCGTCGATGAAGCCCGCGCAATCCCACAGGAAGTTGCCGGATTCGGCCTTGACCAGCAGTGCCCGCTCGCCAATGGCGTAGTTGGGGGTGGACCCGACGCCGATGATGCCGGGGCCCTGCTCCTCGACGCGGGCCGTGTAGGTCCCACTGGCTCGAATGGTGTTCAGATCGGTCCACCGCTGACCGGCCTGCGGGACGTACTGACGTTCGTCGTCGCAGACCGGGCAGTCGGACCTGGGTTCCGCGTACTGCATGCCACAGGCGACGCAGATCGGTAGCTCGCTCATGATCCCTCCAGATTCTCCGGAGGTCACGTTAACGGCTCATATGCGCGTCCGGCCATATCGGGCCGGGCGCGCGAAGGCTCACTTGTCGGTGTAAGGCACGGCCTTGACGAGCGTCACCTTCTGGATGCTGCCGTTGGGCAGCTCGTACTCGCGGGTCTCGCCCTCTTTGGCGCCGAGCAGCGCCTTGCCGAGGGGGGACTCCGGGGAGTAGACGTCCAGGCCGCCTTCGGTGCCCTCTTCGCGGGTCGCCAAGAGGAAGTTCTCATCCTCGTCGTCGCCGTCGTAACGCACGGTGAGGACCTTGCCCGGTCCCGCGCTGCCGTCGTTGGCGGGCGGCTCGCCCACCTTGGCACCACGAAGGAGCTCCTGGAGGTGGCGGATGCGGGCTTCGTGCTGGCCCTGCTCTTCGCGGGCGGCGTGGTAGCCGCCGTTCTCCTTGAGGTCGCCCTCTTCGCGGCTGTCGTTGATCTTCGCGGCGATGACCGGGCGGAGCTCGATGTAGTGGTCGAGTTCCTGCTTGAGCCTGTCGTAGGCATCCTGGGTCAGCCAGGTCACCTTTGTGTCGCTCACGGTCACCATCTCCTCGTAGGGGCCTGCCAGGCTTGGGTGTACAAGCCGGCCACCAGATCGGCATGGCGTGCCGACCTGGTTGAGATAAAGGAAAAACACGGCCCGTCTTGGGCCGTGCCGGTAGATCAGAGTAACACGGCGCGCGCCATCGCCGCCGGTCATTTCGGTCGCGCCTCGGCGTTCGGCGCCCGGTTCACCCCGTTGGCCGCTATGGCCTTGACAAGTAACGTGGTACGTCGTACGAGCATCCGAAGATATCAGCCGTGACCGGCCTTCCGATGCTCTTGATGGTGGTCGTCACCCGGCTGTTCTTCGAACCGGGCTGAATCAAGACCTCTTTACGGCCGCTCTCGCCACCGGCCTTGTCGCGGACACGCACGACGCACACCCCAGGACGGTTCACGTCGTCCCTGGTCACGTTGATGGTGATCTCCATCGCGTCGCCCGGCTTCTCGCTGAATGAGACGCGCTCGCCCTCGATGGGCGCGGAGCCGAAGTTCACGTACATGACGTAGGCGAGGCCACCGCTGACCAGCAGCGCGATCACGCCGAACACGAGACGGCGCCAGCGGGCGGGCCGTGCGGCGCGGGTCTTGCCGTACCGGTCGTCCGGCACGTCCGTCCGGGTGCTTTCCGCGGTGGGAGCATCGTGTCCCGTGCTCAACCCGGGCCTCCCGGTTGGTGTCGTCGTGCTCGCAGGGACAATGGAGTCGTATGCGAGTGGTTCCTGCCGAGTATCCGCGCCGGGTCGCGCGGGCCGACAGGCAGGGTCGCAGGGAATACGGAACGAGAAGGGGACGTTCGGAGCATGGTGCGAGCCGATGAACCGCCGAAGTCACGCCTCCGCCTGATGGCGGTGCACGCGCACCCCGATGACGAGTCGAGCAAGGGCGCGGCAACGCTGGCCAGGTATGTCGCCGAAGGGCACGAGGTCATGGTCGTGACCTGTACCGGCGGCGAAGCGGGCAGTGTGCTGAACCCGGCCATGGAACGTCCCGAGGTGCTGGCCAATATGACCGAGATCCGCCGGGAGGAGATGGCCCGCGCGGCCAAGATCCTCGGCGTGAGTCACACCTGGCTCGGGTTCATCGACTCGGGCCTGCCCGAGGGTGACCCGCTGCCGCCGCTGCCGGAGGGCTCGTTCGCGGTCATCCCGCTCGAAGAGTCCACCCGCGCGCTGGTGAAGGTCATTCGCGAGTTCCGCCCCCAGGTGATCGTCACCTACGACGAGAACGGCGGGTACCCGCATCCCGACCACATCCGCACGCACGAGATCTCGGTGGCGGCCTTCGACGCCGCGGGCGAGGCGGAGAGCTACCCGGACGCGGGCGAGCCGTGGCAGCCGCTGAAGCTGTATTACGTGCACGGGTTCTCGCGCGCCAGGATGACGATCTTCCACGAGGCACTCGTCGCCCGCGGCCTGGAGTCGCCGTACGAGGAGTGGCTCAAGTCCTGGGATCCGGAGAAGGCCGACATCATGGAGCGGGTGACCACCCGCGTCGAATGCGGCGACTACTTCGAACAGCGTGACGAAGCCCTCAAGGCGCACGCCACCCAGATCGACCCGGACAGCCGCTGGTTCGCCGTCCCGCGCGACCTGCAGCGCGAGGTCTGGCCGACCGAGGAGTACGAGCTGGTCCGCTCACTGGTGGACAGCACCCTGCCGGAGGACGATTTGTTCGCCGGTATCAAGGAGAAGGTGAGCTAGATGACCGCCGACGTATGTTTTCCCGCGGAGGCGAAATGATTTCAGTCGCGGTGCCGGCGTTCGCTGTCATCCCGGTGACGGCGACGTCGCAGTTCCTGGCACAGCAGCCCGGCAACGGCGACAACGGCGGCCAGGGTGAGGACTTCGGCAAGTCGTCCCCGGTGGGTTTCCTGATCCTCATCCTGTTCCTGATCGCCGTCGCGTTGCTGGTGCGGTCGATGACCAAGCACCTGAAGCGGCTTCCGGAGAGCTTCGACGAGCCCGCTGCTTCTCCCGATGCCCACGCTGACGAGGCTCCGGCTGAGAAGGCCGTCGCCGAGAAGTCTGCTCCGGCCGCGAAGGTGGAGAAGGTGGAGAAGCCAGCCTCCAAGTCCGACTGAAGTGTCATGAAAGGGTCTTTCAGGACAAATTCTGTCCTGAAAGACCCTTTCATGACATCGGGCGGAGCCCGTCAAAGGCGCGGGTCGACCGGATCCGACTCCAGTGCCAGTACGGCGAACACGCACTCGTGCACCCGCCACAGCGGTTCCCCGCGTGCCAGCCGCTCCAGTGCCTCCAGTCCCAGCGCGTACTCGCGCAGTGCCAGCGCCCGCTTCCGGTTCAGGCCGCGCTTGCGCAGCCGCGTGAGGTTCTCCGGCAGCGTGTAGTCCGGCCCGTAGATGATCCGCAGGTACTCCCGCCCGCGCACCTTCACCCCGGGCTGCACCAGGCCGCGCGTGCCGCGGGTGAGGTTCGCCGCCGGTTTGACGACCATGCCCTCGCCGCCCGCCCCGGTCAGCTCCAGCCACCAGTCGACGCCGTGCGCCACCGACGCCGGGTCCGTGGTGTCGACGGAGAGGGTCCGCGTCCGCGTGAAGAGGTCGCCGTCGAGCCGGTCCAGCAGCGAGAGGTGCCAGTCGTGCGGCCGATCGTGGTACGACCGGCCCTCCGACGCCAGCACCTGGAACGGCGCGAGCCGGACGCCGTCGAGGCCGTCGGTCGGCCAGCAGTACCGCCGGTACGCGTCCCGGTAGGCGTCCACAGTGGACTCGCGGACCCGTGTCCGCGCGAGCAGCCCGGATACGTCGATCCCGCGCGCGGCGGCCGCGTCCAGTGAAGCGACGGCCGCGGGCAGCACGGCTTGCGCCGCCGCTCCGACGGCCGCGTACTGACCCGAGATCAGCGAACCGGCCTTCGCGCTCCATGGCAACAACTCCGCGTCCAGCAGAAGCCAGCCGGTGTCCAGTTCCTCGAACAGGCCTGACGCGGCTTCGCGCACACCGGCGAGCAACCGAGCGTTCTGTCCGGGAGTGAAGAACGGCCGCCCGGTGCGCGTGTACACCGCTCCGGCGCCGCTGATCCCGAACCGCGCGGGTGCCACGCCGTCGTCACGGCAGACGAGCACGACCGCCCGCGAGCCCATGTGCTTCTCTTCGCACACAACGGATTGGACCCCGGCCGCGCGGAACTCGGCGAACGCCTCCTCGGGGTGTTCCAGGTAGTCGTCCAAGGCGGACGTCGAACACGGCGCCATCGTCGGCGGCAGGTAGGGCAGCCAGCGCGGGTCGACGGCGAACCGGCTCATCACTTCGAGCGCGGCCGCCGATTGCTCGGCCGAAACCCCGACGCGACCGTGGTGCCGCGTCTGGATGATCCGCTTCCCGGTGACGTCACCCAGTTCCAGCACCGCGGGCTCGCGCCCGTCCAGTGGCCGCGCCGGTTCGAGTGGCCGCGTCGGTTCATACCAGACCTTCTTCGCCTTCACAGAGACGACTTCCCGCTCGGGGTAACGCAGCGCGGTCAGCTTGCCGCCGAAGACGGCGCCGGTGTCGAGGCACATGGTCCCGTTGACCCACTCTGGTTCCAGCGTCGGCGTATGTCCATAGAGGACCATCGCGCTGCCGCGGTAGTCGCGTGCCCACGGCAACCGCACCGGCAGGCCGTACTCGTCGGTCTCGCCGGTGGTGTCGCCGTACAGCGCGGTGCTCCGCACGCGGCCGGACGCGCGCCCGTGGTACTTCTCGGGCAACCCGGCGTGCGCGACGACGAGCTTTCCGCCGTCGAGCACGTAGTGCGCGATGAGGCCTTCGCAGAAGGCGTGCGCTTTCGCGCGGAAATCCTCGTCCTGTGCGGAAAGCTGCTCCAGCGACTCGGCGAGCCCGTGCGTCACCTGGACCTTGCGCCCGTTCAGCGCGCGGACCAGTTTCTGTTCGTGGTTTCCGCAGACGACCAGCGCGTTGCCCGCCTCGGCCATCGCCATCACGCGGCGCAGCACGCCCGGCGTGTCGGGGCCGCGGTCGACGAGGTCGCCGACGAACACTGCGGTGCGGCCCGCCGGGTGCACGCCGTCGACGTAACCCAGTTCGGCGAGCAGTTCCTCCAGTTCCTCGCGGCAGCCGTGGACGTCGCCGATGACGTCGAACGGCCCTGTCACGTCGCGGAGGTCGTTGCGCAGTGGCTCGACGACGATCTCCGCTTCGGCGATCTCGGCCTCGCTCCGCAGCACGTGGACGCGGCGGAAACCTTCACGCTCCAACGACTTCAGCGAGCGGTGGAGTTCACCGCGCTGACGGCGGACGACATGCTCGCCGAAGTCCCGGTCCGGCCGGGACTCGTTGCGTTCCTGACAGACCTTCAGCGGCAGGTCCAGCACGATCGCCGTCGGCAGGACGTCGTGGTCCTTCGCCAGTTTCAGCAGGCCCGCGCGGGAAGTACGCTGGACGTTCGTCGCGTCGATGACGGTGACCCGTCCGGCTTCGAGGCGCTTCGCCGCGACGTAGTGAAGCACGTCGAAAGCGGCGGCCGACGCGCTCTGATCGTTCTCGTCGTCGGCCACCAGACCGCGGAAGTAGTCGCTGGACAGCACCTGCGTCGGTGCGAAATGCGTCCGCGCGAAGGTCGATTTACCGGAGCCGGAGGCCCCGACGAGCACGACGAGGGACATGTCGGGAATGGTCAGTTTCATGCCATGGCCTCCTTTCGAGACGTGAAGACCGCCAGTTGGGTCGGCGGTCCCGATTCCTGGGACTCTTGTCCTACCGGCAGGTGACGGACGGCGTAGCCGCGTTGCGCCGCCACGCCGTCGGCCCACGAACGGAACTGCTCGCGGGTCCATTCGAAACGGTGGTCGGCGTGCCGGAACCGGCCGTCTTCGAGGAATTCGAAGTGCCGGTTGTATTCGGCGTTCGGCGTGGTGACGAGCACGGTCCGCGGGGCGGCGACGCCGAATACGGCATGCTCCAGCGCGGGCAGGCGCTCCTCGTCGACGTGCTCGATCACCTCCATCAGCACCGCCGCGTCATACCCGGCCAGCGACGGGTCCGCGTAGGTCAGCGCGGACTGCCGCAGGGTGATCCGGGACTTGTCCTTCAGCCGTTTGTCGGCGATGTCCAAAGCACTCGCGGACACATCGACACCGACGATCTCCGTGAACGACGGGTCCTTCTGGAGCACGCGAAGCAGCGCGCCGCCACCGCAGCCGAGGTCGAGCACGCGTCGCGCGCCCGCCGCCCGGAGTGCGGCAAGCACACTGCCGTGCCGCTGGACGGCGAGGGGTTCGGGCCGGTCCGGCAGTTCGGTGACCAGTGCTTCGGTCTCGGCAGGCACGTCGTCCGCTTCGGCCAGCTGAGCGAGCGCGTACGAGACGATCGGGCGACGCCGTTCGAGGTACCGATTGGTGATCAGGTCCCGTTCCGGGTGGTCGGCGAGCCAGCCTTCGCCGGCACGCAGCAGCTTGTCGGCCTCGTCCTGGCCGACCCAGTAGTGCTTGTCGCCGTCGAGCGCGGGCAGCAGGACGTACAGGTGCCGCAGCGCGTCGACGACTCGCCGCGTCCCGGTCAGCCGGAGGTCGACGTAGCGGGAATCGCCCCACTGCGGGAATTCCGGGTCGAGCGGGATGGCCTTCGCCTCCACCTGCCAGCCGAGCGGTTCGAACAGCTTGTGCACGACCTCCGCGCCGCCGCGTGCGGTCAGCGACGGCACACGGATCTCCAGCGGGAACACCTCGTCGACCAGTTCCGGCCGGTTCGCGCAGCGGCCGGACAGCGCCGAGGTGAACACCGCCCGCAACGCCACCGCCAGATACGAGCCACCCGCGTACGGCCGGTCGTTGACGTACTGCGTCAACGACGTCCCGCCGCCGCGTACGAGGTCGATCGGGTCGATCTCGACCAGCAGCGCGACCGTGCAGCGTTCCTCGGACGCCTCGGGGTAGAAGACGTTCGCCGTCCCGGCCGATAACGTGAACGTCTGCGCCCTCTCCGGATGTTTGTGCAGGAGAAAGCCCAGGTCGGTGGCGGGGGTCCGGGTGGTCGTCATGGTCAGCAACACTGGGTGAGTGTCGCGTAGTCGGCCGTCGTGCGCGCGTGCTTTTCCGCATGCGACCCTGAAGACATGTCGAACCGCCTGAAGGCCGCGACCAGTCCGTATCTGCTGCAGCACGCCGAGAACCCGGTGGACTGGTGGCCATGGGGGCCCGAAGCACTGGCCGAGGCGAAGCGGCGGAACGTGCCGATCCTGCTCTCGGTCGGCTACGCGGCGTGCCACTGGTGCCATGTCATGGCGCACGAGTCGTTCGAGGACGAGACCACCGCGACGCTGATGAACGCGAACTTCGTCAACATCAAGGTGGACCGCGAAGAGCGGCCGGACATCGACGCGGTGTACATGGCCGCCACGCAGGCGATGACCGGCCAAGGCGGCTGGCCGATGACGTGTTTCCTGACCCCGGAAGGGGAGCCGTTCCACTGCGGCACCTACTATCCGCCGACGTCGCGGCCGGGGATGCCGTCGTTCCCGCAATTGCTGGTCGCGGTCGCCGAAGCCTGGGGCGAACGCCCGGAGGAGCTGCGCTCGGGTGCCCAGCAGATCATCGCGCATCTCACGGAGAAGAGCGGCCCGCTTCCCGAGTCCGTTGTGGACGCTGAGGCGCTGGACGCCGCGGTCGCTTTGTTGCGTAAGGACTACGACCAGGAGTCCGGTGGATTCGGGGGAGCGCCGAAGTTCCCGCCGACGATGGCCTTGAACTTCCTGCTCCGGCACTACGAGCGCACCGGCTCCGAGGACGTCCTCGCGCCGGTGAAGCATACGGCCGAGGCGATGGCGCTCGGCGGGCTCAACGACCAGCTCGCCGGCGGCTTCGCGCGTTACTCGGTCGACGCGCGCTGGGAAGTACCGCACTTCGAGAAGATGTTGTACGACAACGGTTTGCTCCTGCGCTTCTTCGTGCAGTTCCACGGAGTGACCGGGCTCGGCTACGCGCGGCGGACGGTCAAGGAGACCGCGGAGTTCCTGCTGCGTGACCTCGGGACGGCCGAAGGCGGATTCGCCGCGTCCCTCGACGCCGACACCGACGGGGTCGAGGGGCTCACCTATGTGTGGACACCCGCGCAGCTCACCGAGTTGCTCGGCGAGGAAGACGGAGCCTGGGCGGCCGAGTTGTTCCAGGTGACCGAACGCGGCAACTTCGAGCACGGCGCGTCGACCTTGCGGCTGCGTGAGCCGCACCCGTCGGACGGTGAACGTTACGAGCGGGTCCGCCGGACGTTGCTCGCCGCGCGTGACGGACGTCCGCAGCCCGCCCGCGACGACAAGGTCATCGCGGCCTGGAACGGGCTCGCGATCGGCGCGCTCGCCAAGGCGGGCTCGCGGCTGGATCGTCCACAATGGATCGACGCGGCGGGCCGTGCGGCCGCTTTCCTGATGGACACCCATTTCGTGGCCGGCCGGCTGCGCCGGACCTCACGCGACGGCGTCGTCGGGACGACGGCCGGAGTACTGGAGGACTACGCCTGTCTCGCCGAAGGGCTGCTCGAACTCCATCAGGCGACCGGCGAACCACACTGGCTCGCCGACGCGATCACGTTGCTGGATCTGGCGTTGGCGCATTTCGGCGTCCCGGACTCGCCGGGTGCCTACTACGACACGGCCGACGACGCGGAAGTCCTGGTGCAGCGCCCTTCCGATCCCACGGACAACGCCAGCCCGGCGGGGGCTTCGGCACTGGCGAACGCACTGCTGACCGCGTCGGTACTGGCCGGGCACGACCAGGTCGGCCGGTACCGTGAGGCCGCCGATCAGGCGCTGGCCCGCGCCGGACGTCTCGCCGCCCACGCGCCGCGGTTCGCCGGGCACTGGCTCGCGGTCGCCGAAGCCGCCGCGGCCGGTCCGGTGCAGGTGGCCGTGGTGGGACCGGATCCCGCTTCCCGCGAGGAGTTGCTGGCCGTGGCCGTCGCGTCGCTGCCGGATGGCGCCGTCGTCGTGAGCGGGACTCCGGACGCCGAGGGTGTACCGCTGCTCGCCGACCGTCCTCTGGTGGAGGGCGCCGCCGCCGCGTACGTGTGCCGCGGGTATGTGTGCGAGCGCCCGGTCACCACCGCCGAGGAGCTGCGTACTCAGCTCGCTTGAGTGCTCCGGCCACGCTCCGCCCCCAGACGGCGCTGAGCCGCGTGAAGGCCCCCTTCCCTCGGCTCAGCCGAGGGAAGGGGGCCTTCACGCGCTGTCGTCGTG
>NZ_JBFBBY010000233.1:0-9647 GCF_040682875.1 Amycolatopsis sp. NPDC051071
CGCGTGAAGGCCCCCTTCCCTCGGCTGAGCCGAGGGAAGGGGGCCTTCACGCGCTGAAAGCTAGAAGGGCAGGCCGATCACCGGGAGGCCGATGGCCGCGTCGGCGGCCAGCGCGACGAACAAGATCATCAGGTACGTGTTCGACCGGTGGAACAACGACATCGGCTTGGTCTCTTCGCCGCGCCGCACGGCCGCGTTCAGGCTGTGCGCGTAGAAGAGGAACCAGCCGCCCGCCAGTAACGCGAACGTGGTGTAGATCCAGCTCGTCACCGGGACCAGCAGCAGCGTCCAGGCGACCATCACCCACGAGTAGATGACGATCTGCCGCGCCACATGCTGCGGGGTGGCGACCACCGGCAGCATCGGCACGCCGGCGCGCTCGTAGTCGTCGCGGTACTTCATGCCCAGCGCCCAGGTATGCGGCGGGGTCCAGAAGAAGATGACGCCGAACATCACGAACGCGGGCCACTCGACGGTGCCGGTGACGGCGGCCCAGCCGATGACGACCGGCATGCAGCCCGCCGCGCCGCCCCAGACCACGTTCTGTGACGTACGCCGCTTCAGCAGCAACGTGTACACGAAAATGTAGAAAAGGATCGTCGCGATCGCGAGGATCGCCGAAAGCAGGTTCACCGTGAAATAGAGCACGATGACCGACAGGACACCGAGCGCGAGCCCGAAGATCAGCGCGCCTTGCCGGGGCACCGATTCCTTCACCAGCGGACGGCGCTTGGTGCGGTTCATCACCTTGTCGATATCCGCGTCGATGACGCAGTTCAAGGCATTGGCGCTGCCGGCTGCCATGGTGCCGCCCACGAGCGTCGCGAGAACCAGCCACGGCGACGGGATTTCCCTGCCTGCCAGGAACATCGCGGGAATCGTGGTGACGAGGAGCAGCTCGATCACCCTGGGCTTCGCGAGGGCGGCGTACGCGCCGACGACCTGGCGGATTGTTCGCCGGCCACCGTGCGGTCGTTCACCGGTCGGATGTACGGCGCTGGTGCTGTCACTGCGTCCGTGCGCAGCGTTCACCAACGACATTTCACTCCCTGCGTCAGTTTTCGGGCCGGGGCTCCACCAGGCTTCCGGGTGATGTGGCGGGCCCCGGATCCTCGCGATCTGAACCCTTCCTCGATGTTAGACGTGCTGTTTCCAGAGGGTGATCGCGGGTCCTCCACCGGCCGAACCATTAGGCTGGCCGCGGTAGGTCGCGGCGTGCCTCTGCGAACGGCCCGGAGCAGGAATATCGTCCCTTCCGGATCGATTGAGATTAGTAGCGGCACACGTGGGTTACCCACGAGTGAAGCAAAGCCACCACCTGATGACGGGGAGTTCGAGTTCAGTGTCCGAAACCGCCTCTACCAGCGAGAAGAACCCACTCCTGGAGCGCAACGTGCCCGCCGACTGGACCGACCTCGACACGCGGGCCGTCGACACCGTCCGGGTGCTCGCCGCGGACGCGGTCGAGAACTGCGGCAGCGGTCACCCCGGCACCGCGATGAGCCTGGCGCCGCTCGCCTACACGCTCTTCCAGCGGACCCTGCGTCATGACCCGGCGGACCCCGAGTGGCCGGCCCGTGACCGCTTCATCCTGTCCGCTGGACACTCGAGCCTCACCCTCTACATCCAGCTGTACCTCGCCGGTTTCGGCCTGGAGCTCGATGACCTGAAGCAGCTCCGCAAGTGGGACTCGAAGACCCCCGGTCACCCGGAGTACCGCCACACCAAGGGCGTCGAGACCACCACCGGCCCGCTCGGCCAGGGGCTGGCCAACGGCGTCGGCATGGCGATGGCCGCCCGCCGCGAGCGCGGCCTGCTGGACCCGGACGCCCCGCTCGGCGAGAGCATCTTCGACCACCACATTTTCGTGATCGCCTCCGACGGTGACATGGAAGAAGGCGTCACCGCCGAAGCCTCATCGATCGCCGGCCGCCAGGAACTCGGCAACCTGATCGTCTTCTGGGACGACAACGAGATCTCGATCGAGGACGACACCAAGATCGCGCTGTCCGAGGACGTCGTGAAGCGCTACGAGGCCTACGGGTGGCACACCCAGGTCGTCGAGGGCGGCGAAGACGTCACCGGGATCGAAGAGGCCATCAAGGCCGCGAAGGCGGAGACCGGACGCCCGTCGTTCATCGCGCTGAAGACCGTCATCGGGTACCCGGCGCCGAAGAAGATGGGCACCGGCAAGGCCCATGGCGCCGCACTGGGTGCCGAAGAGGTCGCCGCGGTCAAGGAGATCCTCGGTTTCGATCCGGAGCAGAACTTCCAGGTCGACGACGAGGTCATCGCGCACACCCGCCACGCCGTCGACCGCGGCAAGACCGCGCGCGCCGCGTGGCAGGAGAAGTTCGAGGCGTGGGGCGCCGCCAACCCCGAGCGCAAGAAGCTCGCGGACCGGATGTCGACCCGCACACTGCCCGAAGGCTTCGCCGACAACCTGCCGAAGTGGGAGCCGGACGCCAAGGGCATCGCGACCCGCAAGGCCTCCGGTGAGGTGCTGAACGCCCTCGCCGACCCGCTTCCCGAACTGTGGGGCGGCTCCGCGGACCTCGCGGAGAGCAACAACACCACCATGAAGGGGGCCGACTCGTTCGGCCCGGAGAAGGCTTCCACCGAAATGTGGAAGACCAGCCCGTACGGCCGGACGCTGCACTTCGGCATCCGTGAGCACGCGATGGGCTCGATCCTCAACGGCATCGCGCTGCACGGCGGTACCCGTCCCTACGGCGCGACCTTCCTGATCTTCTCCGACTACATGCGCCCGCCCGTGCGGCTGGCCGCGCTGATGAAGGCGCCGGTCACCTACGTGTGGACGCACGACTCGATCGGGCTCGGCGAGGACGGCCCGACCCACCAGCCGATCGAGCAGCTTTCCTCACTGCGTGCGATCCCCGGCCTCAACGTCGTCCGCCCGGCGGACGCCAACGAGACCGCGTACGCGTGGAAGGCCGTCCTGGAGGACGTCCACCACCCGTCGGGTCTCGCGCTCACCCGGCAGAACGTGCCGGTACTGGAGGGCACCAGTGCCGAAGGCGTCAAGCGGGGCGGTTACGTCCTCGCCGAGGCGTCCGACGCCAAACCCCAGGTGGTGTTGATCGCGACCGGTTCCGAGGTCCAGCTGGCCGTGGAGGCCCGCAAAACCCTCGAGGCCGACGGCATCACGGCGAGCGTCGTCTCGATGCCGTGTGTCGAGTGGTTCGACGCGCAGGAGCAGTCCTACAAGGACTCCGTGCTCCCGCCGTCGGTCAAGGCACGCGTCTCCGTCGAAGCCGGTATCGCCCTTTCGTGGCACCGCTTCACCGGTGACGCCGGGGAAAACGTTTCGATCGAGCACTTCGGTGCGTCGGCCGACGCCGGCACGCTGTTCCGTGAGTTCGGTTTCACCACGGAGGCAGTCGTCGAGGCCGCCCGTCGCTCGATCTCCAACACCAAGAACTGAAGGGTGCCACCTCATCACCCACCCTCCGACTGAGGCGCTTCGCGCCGCTGAAAGGACTCAAATGAGCAACGACAAGCTCGCGCGGCTGTCCGAGGCCGGTGTCTCGATCTGGCTGGACGACCTGTCCCGTGAGCGCCTGAACACCCGCAACCTCGCCGACCTGATCCGCGACAAGCACGTCGTGGGCGTCACCACCAACCCGACGATCTTCGCCAACGCGATGTCCAAGGGCGAGGCGTACGACGAGCAGACTCGCGAACTGGCGGCACGCGGCGCCGACGTCGAGGCCACCATCCGCGAGCTGACCACCACCGACGTGCGCAACGCCGCGGACCTGTTCCGCGACGTCTACACCGCCACGAACGGGGTCGACGGCCGGGTGTCCATCGAAGTGGACCCGCGGCTGGCCAAGGACTCCGACAAGACCGCGGCCGAGGCGCAGGACCTGTGGAAGACCGTGGACCGGCCGAACGTGCTGATCAAGATCCCGGCCACCGAAGAAGGTCTCCCGGCGATCACCAAGACGCTGGCCGAGGGCATCAGCGTGAACGTGACGCTGATCTTCTCGGTGGAGCGGTACCGGGCGGTCATCGAGGCTTACTTCGCCGGCCTGGAGCAGGCGAAGGCCAATGGCCACGACCTCAAGGGCATCCACTCGGTCGCGTCGTTCTTCGTGTCCCGGGTGGACACCGAGATCGACAAGCGGCTCGAAGCCATCGGCACCGAGGCCGCCATCGCGCTGCGGGGTGAAGCCGCCCTCGCCAACGCGCGGCTCGCCTACGCGGCGTTCGAGGAGCTGTTCTCCTCGGACCGCTGGAAGGCGCTCGCCGAGGCAGGCGCGAACGCACAGCGTCCGCTGTGGGCCTCCACCGGCGTGAAGGACCCGCAGTACTCCGACACCCGCTACGTGGACCAGCTCGTCGTCAAGGACACGGTCAACACGATGCCGGAGAAGACCCTCGACGCGGCCGCGGACCACGCCGACATCACCGGCGACACGGTGACCGGCAAGGGCCCCGACGCGCAGATCGTCTTCGACAAGCTGCGTGTGGTCGGCATCGACATCGACGACGTCTTCCTGACGCTGGAGAACGAGGGCGTCGAGAAGTTCGAGAAATCCTGGGTGGAGCTTCTCGAGACCGTCACCGGGCAGCTGGAAAAGGCAAAGGACTGAACTGGACCATGGCAGGGGAAACGACCGGCGTCGAAATCGTCGACGCCGCCCTGGCCGGCCAAGCCGCTCCGTTCGCGGAGCGGCTTGTCGCCGACCAGGTCGCATCGAAATTGGCGTCCAAGGACGCCACACTGTGGGGTCCCGAAGCCGAGTCCGAAGCGTCGATCCGTCTCTCGTGGACGACGCTGCACAAGTCCTCGCGGCCGTTGATCGGCGAGATCGAGGCACTGCGGACCGAACTCCGCTCGGAGGGCGTCGATCGCGTCGTCCTCGCGGGTATGGGTGGATCGTCGCTGGCACCCGAGGTGATCACCGCGACCGACGGCGTCGCGCTGACCGTCCTCGACACCACCGACCCGGGTCAGGTCGCCGACGCTCTCGCCGGTGACCTGGAGCGGACGGTGCTGGTGGTGTCGTCGAAGTCCGGCGGCACCGTCGAGACCGACAGCCACCGGCGGATCTTCGCGAAGGCCTTCGCCGACGCGGGCATCGACGCGGCGCGGCGGATCGTGGTCGTCACCGACCCCGGCTCCCCGTTCGCGGATCTGTCCGAAAAGGAGGGTTACCGCAAGGTCTTCCTCGCCGACCCGGAGGTCGGTGGCCGCTATTCGGCGCTGACCGCGTTCGGGCTCGTCCCGGCCGGGCTCGCGGGCGCGGACATCGCCCGGCTGCTCGACCAGGCCGCTTCGGTCGCGGGCGTCCTCGCCGAGGACGCCGTGGACAACCCCGCGGTCAAGCTCGCCGCGGCGTGGGCGGCGGCGCATGAAGAGGGCGCCGAAAAGGTCGTCATCGCCACAGTACCTTCAAAAGAGGGCGGCTCCGTTCTCAAGGGCTTCGCCGACTGGGCGGAGCAGCTGATCGCCGAGTCCACCGGCAAACAGGGCACCGGTCTTCTGCCGGTGGCCGTCGAGGGACCGGACTCCCCCGGGTTCGCCGACGCGAAGGCCGACGCCACCCCGGTGGCGGTCGGACCGGCCCAGGGCACCGCGAAGATCTCGGTGACCGGCTCGCTCGGCGCGCAGTTCCTGCTGTGGGAGTTCGCCACCGCGTTCGCCGGACGGCTGCTCGGGATCAACCCGTTCGACCAGCCCGACGTCGAGGCGGCCAAGAAGGCCGCGCGTTCCTTGCTCGACAACCCGGACGCGCTCAAGGGCGGTGAAGAGCCGTCCACTGTGGACGGCGCGGTCCAGGTGTTCGGCCTGGAATCGATCGCTGCGGCGCGCAGCGCCTCCGTTGAGGGCGGCGGTGGGGGCATGGATGGAGGAGTGGCCACGGACGGGAAGCTCGCGGACATTCTGCGGGCTTTCTTCGACTCCGCACCGGAAACCGGCTACATCGCGGTGCAGGCGTACCTCGACCGTCTCGACGACGCGTCGACGTCGATCCTGCGTGGCGAGATCGCCAAGCGGACCGGACGGCAGACCACCTTCGGGTGGGGCCCCCGGTTCCTGCACTCCACCGGGCAGTACCACAAGGGCGGCCACCAGAACGGTATCTTCCTGCAGCTCACCGGCGCGGTCGAGCAGGATCTCGACGTGCCGGACCGGCCGTACACGCTCGGCGTGCTGCAGCACGCGCAGGCACTCGGCGACGGCCAGGTGCTCGCGGAGCACGGCCGTCCGGTACTGCGCCTGCACCTCACCGACCGGGCCGCCGGCCTGGCGGAACTGGTCCGAGCGGTACAGGAGGTGGGCGAATGACGCGAGCCTGGCAGAACCCGCTGCGCGATCCGCGCGACAAGCGGCTTCCCCGGATCGCCGGGCCGTCCAGCCTGGTGATCTTCGGGGTGACCGGTGACCTCGCCCGCAAGAAGCTGATGCCGGCGATCTACGACCTCGCCCACCGCGGGCTGCTGCCCGCCGGGTTTTCGCTGGTCGGGTTCGCCCGCCGGGACTGGGAGCACCAGGACTTCGGCGAGCTCGTGCACGACTCGGTCAAGGAGCACGCGCGGACGCCGTTCAAGGAGTCGGTGTGGAACCGGCTCTCCGAAGGCATCCGTTTCGTCCAGGGCACCTTCGACGACGATGACGCCTTCGACCGGCTCGCGCAGACGGTCAAGGACCTCGACGCCGAACGCGGGACCGGTGGCAACACCGCGTTCTACCTGTCGATCCCGCCGAGCGCGTTCCCGGTGGTGACCAAGCAGCTCGCCCGCTCCGGCCTCGCCGACGCGAGCGACGAGACCTGGCGCCGCGTCGTCATCGAGAAGCCGTTCGGCCGCGATCTCAAGAGCGCCAAGGAACTCAACGAGATCGTGAACGACGTCTTCCCCGAGGAGTCGGTGTTCCGCATCGACCACTACCTCGGCAAGGAGACGGTGCAGAACCTGCTGGCGCTGCGGTTCGCGAACCAGCTGTTCGAGCCGATCTGGAACGCCAACTACGTCGACCACGTGCAGATCACCATGGCCGAGGACATCGGCCTCGGTGGCCGCGCGGGGTACTACGACGGCATCGGCGCCGCACGCGACGTCATCCAGAACCACCTGCTGCAACTCCTCGCGCTGACCGCGATGGAGGAGCCGGTCTCGTTCGCGCCGCGCGCTCTGCGGGCGGAGAAGGTCAAGGTGCTCTCGGCGACGAAGCCACTGGGCCCGTTCGACGAGACGACCGCACGCGGCCAGTACGCGGGTGGCTGGCAGGGCGGCATGAAGGTGCCGGGCCTGTTGCAGGAAGGGGGCTTCGCGAAGGACTCGACGACCGAGACCTACGCCGCGGTGACCCTGGAGGTGCAGAACCGCCGCTGGGCGGGTGTGCCGTTCTACCTGCGCACGGGCAAGCGCCTCGGCCGCCGGGTCACCGAGATCGCCGTCGTGTTCAAGCGGGCACCGCATCTGCCGTTCGACTCGACCTCGACCGAGGAACTGGGGCAGAACGCGCTGGTCATCCGGGTGCAGCCCGACGAGGGCATCACCCTGCGGTTCGGGTCGAAGGTGCCGGGGACCACGATGGAGGTCCGCGACGTCACGATGGACTTCGGCTACGGGCACGCGTTCACCGAGTCGTCCCCGGAGGCCTACGAGCGGCTCATCCTGGACGTGCTTCTCGGCGAGCCGTCACTGTTCCCGGTCAACGAAGAGGTCGAACTGTCCTGGGAGATCCTCGACCCCATCATCGACCACTGGGCCAAGAAGGGCACGCCCGAGCAGTATCCACCCGGTTCGTGGGGACCGCCGTCGGCGAACGCGATGCTGGAGCGTACCGGCCGTAATTGGAGGCGTCCGTGATCATCGACCTGCCGTCGACCACGACGTCGCAGCTGAACAAGAAGCTCGTCGAGATCCGCGAACAAGGCGGGCAGGTGGCGCTCGGGCGAGTGCTGACGCTCGTCATAGTGGCCGACGACGACGACAAACTCGAAGAGGCGATCGAAGCCGCCAACGAGGCCAGCCGGGAGCATCCGTCGCGGGTGATCGTGGTGGCCAAGGGCGCGCGGAGCGCGGCACCGCGGATCGACGGCCAGATCCGGGTCGGCGGCGACGCCGGCGCGAGCGAGGTCATCGTCCTGCGGCTCTACGGGCCACTGGCCACGCAAGGGCAGAGCGCGGTCGTGCCGTTGCTGCTGCCGGACGCGCCGATCGTCACCTGGTGGCCGGGCCCCGGTCCGAAGGCTCCGGCCAAGGACCCGCTCGGTGAACTGGCCCAGCGCCGGATCACCGACTCCGCCGCGGAAAAGGCGCCGGTGCGGGCACTCACCACTCGGGCGAAGTCCTATGTGGAGGGTGACACCGACCTGGCGTGGACCCGGCTGACCCACTGGCGTGCCCAGCTGGTGTCCGCTTTGGACCTTCCGCCGTACGAGAAGGTCACCGGTGCGACCGTGACCGGTGAGGCCGACTCGCCGTCGACCGAACTGCTCGCGGGCTGGCTGGCCGAGTACCTGAAGGTGCCGGTGAAGCGGGTCAAGAGCACCGGTGCCTCGGGCATCATCTCGGTGACGCTGGAGCGGCGCTCCGGCCCGATCGAACTGCACCGGCCGGACGGGCGGGTCGGCGCGCTGACCCAGCCTGGCCAGCCGACGCGGCGGATCTCACTGCAGCGGCGGGACAACAAGGACTGCCTGATCGAGGAGCTGCGGCGGCTCGACGCGGACGAGATCTACGAGGCTTCGCTGAACGGGCTCGCCAAGATCTCGTCGGGCACCGCACCCAAAGCGGCCCCGGCCAAGAAGGCGGCTCCGGCGGCCGCCAAGCAAAAGGCCACCGTCGCCGCGAAGAAGAGCGACTCATGAGCAAGACCGAGGTCGTCGTCTACGAGAACCCGGACCTCCTGGCCGCCGCCACGGCGGCCAGGCTGGTCACCCGGCTCGTGGACGTCCAGGCTGCCGAGGGTTCGGCTTCGGTGGTGCTCACCGGCGGTGGCACCGGGATCGCGATCCTGAAGGAACTGCGCGAGTCCAGTGCCCGTGACGCGATCGACTGGTCGCGTCTCGACGTCTACTGGGGCGACGAGCGTTTCGTTCCGGCGGACTCCGACGAGCGCAACGAGAAGCAGGCTCGCGAGGCCCTGCTCGACCACGTCCCGCTCGACCCGAAGCGGGTGCACGCCATGGCACCCTCGGACGGCGAATTCGGCGATGACGTAGATGCCGCCGCCGCGGCCTACGCCGAGGTGCTCGGTGACGTGCCGGCGTTCGACGTCATGCTGCTGGGCCTCGGCGGGGAGGGGCACACCGCCTCGATCTTCCCCGGGTCCCCGGCGGTGTACGAGACGGAGCGTTCGGTCGTCGCGGTGCGCGACTGCCCGAAGCCGCCGCCGACCCGGATCTCCCTGACCCTGCCCGCGATCCGTCGCGCGCAGGACGTCTGGCTGGTCACCGGCGGCGACGCCAAGGCGGACGCCGTCGCGCAGGCGCTGGCAGGCGCTGGCGAGGTCCAGATCCCGGTGGCGGGAGCACGCGGCAGCCGTCGCACGCTGTGGCTGCTGGACCGGGGTTCCGCCTCGAAGCTCACGAAGGTCTACCAGTCCCCTACGACCTGACCTTCTCCTGAAGTACATGAAGGCCCCCTTCCTTGCGCCTAGCGCAAGG
>NZ_JBFBBY010000234.1:0-9551 GCF_040682875.1 Amycolatopsis sp. NPDC051071
ACCGACACCGTGGAACGCTAGTCCTTCACGCGCGACCCAAGTACAGGAAGGCCCCCTTCCTGTACCTAGGCGCAAGGAAGGGGGCCTTCCTGTACCTCAGGCAAGCACAAGGGCGCCGGTACCGAGCGGGTCGGGTCTCGTGAATGTTTTGGGTCGTTAGAACGACCCAAAACACTCACGAGTCCGGCATCTCGGCCAGCACCCGCGCCAGTGCCTTCGGGACGCCGCTGCGCCAGCCACCGCCCATGATCTTCCGCGACATCCGCTGGAACTCGTCGTCGGGATCGAAGCCTTCGTGGCTGAGGAACAGCCGCGTGCCGTGTCCCTCCGGTTCGAGGCGCCAGGTGACCGTCCATTCCGGACCCCAGCTGATGCTGAGCAGCCGCTCCGGCTCGGCGGCCAGCACCTCGCAGGCGACCGGGCCACCGTCGAATCCCGCGGCGGGTACCGGCTCCGCGAGCAGTTCGAATCGGTGCCCCACCACGGGTTTGATGTCGTTCGGCATCCGCAGCCAGCGTTCCAGCAGATCCGGTTCGGTCAAGGCGCGCCACACCTTGCGTGGTGGGTGCGCGAGGAACTGGTCGACGTGGATGGACGTCGGATCGTCGCCGCTCACAAGTCCTCCTCGTCGAGCAGGTCGCGCAGGTTGGCGAGTTTGCCGCGCCAGAAGTGCTCGTAGGGCGAAAGCCAGTCCGAAACCTCTTGCAGCGGCGCGGCTTCCAGGGAGTAAACCCGGTTCCTGCCCTGTCGCTCCTCGCGGACGAGCCCCGCCTCGCGTAACACCCGGAGGTGTTCGGACAGGCTCGGGCGCCGCATGTCGAAGCGTTCGGCGATCTCCCCCGCCGCCCGCGGGCCTTCGAGGAGGATGCCCAGCACCTCCCGCCTGGCCGGGTTCCCGAGCGCGGCGAAGACATCGTCGTTGACCGGCATCAGCGCGGCCAGTTGCCGTAGCCCGACGGCTGGAGTAGCCCGATCCCGTTGCCGTCGAGGTCCTTCAGGGACGTCACGCGGCCCCAAGGCATCTCCTCGGCGTCCCCTACCTCGACGCCCTGAGCGCGAAGCTCGGCGATGTCGGCATCGACGTCGGCGGTGCTCAATTGGAAGTGCACCCGCGCGTCGTGGTCGAGGTCGCCGACGGGCCGGTCGGCGAGGACGATCCCGGACTCCGCCCCCTTGGGGCCGACCATGACGAACGGGCCGTGCGGCCCGCTGACCTCGACGAGAAGGTCGAAGCCGAGCTTGCCGACGTAGAAGTCCCGCGCCTTGGCCTGATCGGCGACGGGCACGGTGAGGAACTGGATCCGGTCGATGTTCATACCGGCAACATACGTAGGCATTTACCTACATGTCAAGCCGTGTACACCCTCTACCAAAGTCGAGGTCCAGCGATCGTGAGCAGGCCCGCAGAGCCTTGAGTTCGCCTATGGACGAACTTTTAGCGTCGTCGTCATGAGCACAGAAACCATCGCACAGTCCCCTCTCCGGCTCGCCGTGATCATCGGCAGCGTCCGGCACGAGCGGTTCGCCGACGCCATCACGGGCTGGCTGCTGGCCGAACTCGCCGCGATCGACGGACTGGAGGTCGACCCGATCGACCTCGCCGACGTCGATCTCCCCTTGCAGGGAACGCGGCCCGGCGGCACCGAAACAGTGATCAGCGACAGGCTCCACGCGGCCGACGCCTACCTGGTCGTCACCCCGGAGTACAACCACAGTTTCCCGGCCGCGCTGAAGAACGCGATCGACTGGCACTTCCGGGAATGGGCGTACAAACCGGTCGCGTTCGTCGGCTACGGCGCCGGATCGGGCGGCATCCGCGCGATCGAGCAGTTGCGGCTGATTTTCCCCGAACTGAGGGCCACCACGATCCGCGACGCGGTGCTGCTGAACGCTCCGTGGACCCGTCTCGGCCCGAACGGGTACGAAGGCACCGAAGGCGAGCGCGCCGCACTGGCAGCGACGCTGACCGAGCTGGGCTGGTGGGCTCGCACCCTGCGCACCGGCCGCGTCGCGGAACAGGCGAGTGCGGCATGAACCGGCTGACCGGACAGGAACTGCGCATCGCGTCGGTGATCGCGCTCGGCGGGTTGATGGCCGTTCTCGACACGACGATCGTCGCCGTCGCACTGCCACAGTTCATGACGACCTTCAACGCGTCGCTCACCACGATCCAGTGGATCGTGACCGCCTACGCACTCGGCATGGTCGCGGCGATGCCGCTGGCGGCGACCTTCGCGCAACGGTGGGGAGCGCGCCGGGTGTACCTGGCCGCGCTGGTGGTGTTCGCGGTGTCGTCCGCGGCCGCCGGACTCGCCGGAGACCTGGGGTGGCTGATCGCCGCGCGAGCGGTACAGGGCCTCGCCGGCGGGCTCATCAACCCCTTGGGCATGACCATCGGCTTCGGCACGGTGGCACCGGAGCGCCGGGGCCGGATGACCGCGATCACCGGACTTCCCTTGCTCGTCGGCCCGATCCTCGGCCCGGTGCTCGGCGGTGTCCTGCTGGACAGCCTGTCGTGGCGGGCGCTGTTCTTCATCACCGTTCCGCCCGCTCTGCTCGCCGTCGTGGGAGTCCTTCGCTGGGTGCCCGCCGGAACCCCGTCCGCCGAACGCACCCCGATGGACCTCGTCGGTGGCCTGCTGCTCGTCCCCGGCGTCGTCGCGGTGGCCTACGGCTTCAGCGACGATTCGGCCGGAGCACCGGTCCGTGCGGCGATCGTGCTCGCGGGACTGGCACTCATGACCGCGTTCGCCCGCCGGTCGTGGCGGCATCACGCGCCGCTGCTGAACATCCGTCTCCTGCGTGACCGGACGTTCGGCCGCAACGCCGCGGTCCTCGTCCTGTTCGCCGCGCCGTACTTCGGCTCGATGCTGCTGATGCCCGCCTACATCCAGGTCATCCGCGGCGACTCGGCCCTGACCAGCGCGTTGATGATGGTGCCCGGCGCGATCGGGATGGGTATCAGCATCCAGATCACCGCCCGCGTCCTCGAACGTTTCGGTCCGCGGATCGTCGTCGGAACCGGGCTGAGTCTCGCGATCATCTCCACCGGACTGACCGCGCTCGTCATCGCGCCGGACACGCCGTACCCGGTGCTGGTGATCTTGGGGCTGCTCCAGGGAGCGGGGACCGGGGCGATCATGATGCCCACCATCGTGAGCGCCGGCCGGAACCTGCAGGGCCCGGACCTCGCGTCCGGTTCCGCGATCCTCCCGCTGGCCAGCACCATCGCGAGTGCGGTCGGCACCGCGGCGGTGAGCGCGGTGTTCACCGGACTGATCGCGACGGCCACCGGAGGCCGGGGCCTCGCGGCACTGAGTGATCCCGCGGCGAGCGCGACGCTCACCTCGGACGTCGTGTCCGCGTATCGTGTGACCCTCGCCGGCGTCCTCGCGGTCATGGTGATCGCTCTGGTGGTCAGGTTGAGGACCCGGCCCGCTCCGGCCGCCCCGGTAGCGGAACCCACCAAGGTACGGAGTGCGGCATGACGACGGGGACCCCGGCTCGGCCTCAGGCCGACGGACGGCTGACCATCAGCGAGGTCGCGAGCCGAGCCGGTGTCTCCGCCAACGCCGTCCGGTACTACGAGCGCTACCGCGTCATCACCGCCGAGCGCACCAAGGGCAACGCCCGCCGGTTCACGATCGACGCCATCTGCCGGATCCGGCTCGCGGTCGCCGCCCAGCGCGTCGGCCTCAGCCTCGCCGAGAGCGCGGAGATCCTGGCCGAGATCCCGCCGATGTCCCCCGACCTCGAACAGTGGACGGGCGCCGGGCAGCGGCTCATCGACGCCGGTCAGGCCCGCATCGCCGAACTCACCGGGGTGGTCGACGAATACCGGAACCTCGACTTCCTCCGCAATTGAGGGCGGCGGATCCTGTCCGGTTGTCGTGAGTGTTTTGGGTCGTTAGGACCGATTGGCGACGTAGGTTATAGGGCATGACGATGACCTTGCCCACCGCCCTTGACCAGCCTGTTTACACCGATTGGACGGCCGACCGGACCGGCGTCATTCTCGCCCGGGAGTACCTGCGGGTAAGTCGGGACAAGTCCGGTGAGGAACGCTCTCAGGAGGAGCAGCACGAGGAGAACCAGGAGGCCGCCGCTGACCTGGGGTGGTCTCTTGGTGATCCGTACCGCGACACGGGCAGCGCCAGCGAGTACGCGCAGAAGGCACGGGGCGACTTCGCACAGATGGTGGCCGACCTGCGGGCCGACCGATTCGGCGCGCAGATCCTGATCATCTGGGAGTCGTCGCGGTTGTCGCGGGAGGTGACCGGGTGGGTGGAGATGATCGACCTGTGCGCCCGGCGGGGGATGCGGATTCACGTCACCTCCGAGGAACACACCTACGACCCGGCGAACGGGCACGATCGGCACAAGCTGATCGGCGCCGCGAATGACGCCATGCTGGAGAGCTACAAGACGTCGAAGCGGATCACGCGTACTCGGGCACGCGAGCGGAAAGAGGGTTGCTTGCACGGCGCGATTCCGTTCGGTTACCGCCGGGAATACGAGCAGGTGGAGAAGCGCGGCAAGCTCGTGCCGAAGTCGGTTCAGATCCCGCACCCGGACGAAGCCCCGATCGTGCGGGAACTCTTCCGCCGGGTGCTGGCTGGCCACTCGGTGCGCAGTATCGCCCTCGACTACGAGGCCCGGGGTATCCGGTCGCATCGGGGGAAGGTGATGGGGCAGGCGTGGCTACGCGAGATGCTGCTACGGCCCGTGTACGCGGGTTTGCGTTCGATCAGCCCGGAGATCACGGGGCAGTGGGACGGGTTGGTGTCGCCCGCTGATTTCTACGACGTGCAGGCGATTTTCGCCGCGCGCACAAGGAAAACGCCGCGCCCGGGAGCGAAGAACGTCCGTCTGCTCTCGACCATCGCCCGCTGTGACGTGTGCGGCGGGCCGATGTCGGCGAAACCGCGCAACGGCACCACGATGTACTCGTGCGGGCCACATAGCTGTGTCGCGGTGCCCGTGCTGGACCTGGACGCCTACGTGACCGGAGTCGTGTTCGACTACTTGTCGGCTCCGGGTGTGGTGGAGGAGCTGACCGCGCCCCCGGCGGCCGGTGGGGAGTTGGCGCGGGTGCTGGACGAGAAGCGGAAGGCAGCCGCTGATCTGGATGAGCTGGAACGGGGTGTGAAGGCCGGGCAGGTGTCGCCGTTCGTGGCGACCGCCGCTGAGGAAGGTATCCGGGAACGGCTGAGTGTTGCTGAGACCCGCGAAAAGGCCCTCACCATGCCTAACCCGCTGCGTCCGTTGTTCGAGTCGCTGCGGGCCGGTGACGTCCACGCGGCGGGCGACCTGCGAGCGCTGATCGAGTCCAATTGGGACAAGGCGGAGATCTCCACCAAGCGGGAAGCCCTGCGGGTGCTGTTGTCGCCTGAGATGATCGGCGAACTGCGGGTCAAGCGGAGCCCGGTTCCGCGCCAGCGGTGCGCGGCGGAGAAGCGCGCCCGGTTCGCCACGACGGAGGAAGGTGACCAGGCCGCATGAGCGGGCACGATGTCGTGAAGGTGATCTTCGTGTGCGATGGCATCACCGAGCACACGTTGGGGTCGGTCGTCCGCCAGGTCCGGGCCGTGCCCAAGGTTCCGGCAGGCCATGAAGATTGGCAGGGACCTGGATTGCAGGTGGAGACCGACACCGAGGGCCGCCTCGTCAAGCTCATCGGGGTATGCCCCACCTGCCGGAAACGGGGCGACCCCCGGCGGGAAGAGATGCGCTGGAGTCGGGTACGCAAGCTCCTCGATGCCGCAGAGACCCTGCCTAAAAGGGAGCTGATTGGGCGGATCGGGCAGTTCAACGCTATCCTGCCCTAGACCGCTTGACGCGCCATACCGGCACCGCCGGGGCCGCGTAGTCAGTCGTCGCGGGAGCCCGCCCTCCGTTTTAGCGCCGCAGTCAACACCCCTGAGTAGGGGGTGATGCTCTTGCTGCGCAAGGAGCGCCAACCCCGTGACGGTCGATTACACCGAAGAAGAATTCCGTGAAGCCCTGGACGTCGTGCGCGTGCGGGCCGCCGACGAAATGGCCCAGGTGGTTCAAGCCGCGCATCGGCCCACCCGGAAGCAGATAGACCACCTACGGCGACTGTTGCCGCCACCCACCCCGGAGCAGATCCGGGCCGCGCTCGAACCGTCCCACCTGCACGGTGAGAACGAGTGAGGTCAGAACAGAAACCACTGTCCACACAAGACAGTGCGGGACACGACCCCGTGGCGTTGAGCCGCGCCGAGTACGAACGACTCGCCCACGATGCCGCGTGTTGGCGCCGATACTGGCAACCCGACGTGGTGACTCTGCGCCAGGAAGGCGAAGCCTGGCGGGAACTCCGGCGGTTCCGGGAGATCTCCTCCGCGATCAGCGCGGCCATCGACTGGTCTGCGGTGGCCGCCGCTCCCAGTCACGCGGAACTCGCCCGCCGCCGCGCTGAGCCGGTCACCCCCCGGCGCTGCGGCGCGCGTGACTGCCGGATGGTGCTTTCCGTGCCCTGGCCCGCGCCGGGACACGACGTATTCTGCCCACGCCACGAGACCAACCGGGCGGTGGCCGCGTGACGATGCCCGAACTCAGCCCGCAAGGCCGCGCGCTACTTCAGAACGGACAATCGGCGCCCCACGAGGACGCCTACGAGGGAACCCCGTTCCCGGATGAGCCGCCGGAGGATGACGGCAATTCAGCAGTGGACGCGCGATGCGCGCAACTTCGGGCGCAACTGCTGACCGCGCAACAACTCCGGGATATCCAGCCGCCCGAACCGCTGGTCGACGGCTATCTGTACAGGAATACCCTCGCTTGGTTGCACGGGAAGCCGGGCACGTTGAAGTCCTTCACGGCGGTTGATATCGCCTGCTGTGTCGATACCGGCACCGAATGGCACGGTCACCCGGTCAAGCAGGGCACGGTGCTCTACCTGATCGCCGAAGGCGCGGCGGGACTGTCCACACGGGTCGACGCGTGGGAACTCGCGCACGGCACCACAGTGGACAATGCCATGTTCCTGCCGGTACCTGTGCAGATGCTCCAGTCCCTCGACGTGGCCGCGTTCACCCGGCTACTCGCCGACCTGCGGCCCGTGCTGGTCATCATCGACACCCAATCGAAGGTCACACTCGGCGCAGACGAGAACAGCACAAAAGACATGGCGCGCTTCGTTGACGCGCTCGACCAGCTACGCCGCGCCTGTGGCGCGTGCGTTCTCGTGGTGCACCACGAGCCCCGCGCGGGCGAGAACATGCGCGGGTCGACGGCACTGGAAGGTGGGGCGGACACCATCCTGCGTATCACCCGTGACGGGAACGTGGTGGAGATCAGCAACACCAAACAGAAGGACGCGCCCGAACAGCCGCCGCTCGTGCTCGCTGCCGAACCTGTCGGGGGGAGCCTGATTCTGTCCCAAAGTGCCGTGGGAATCGCCGCCCTCACAAGATCATCTGAACACTCGCTGTTGACGGTACTTCGGGACTCGTTTGGGACTCGCGGCGCAACCAAGACCGAACTCCGCGAGGCCAGCGACCTACCCAAGACCACCTACTACCGCGCGGTAAACGAGCTGGTCAGCAAGGGTTTAGTCGTTGAACGCAAGGAGGGACGGAGCACGATCTACACCCTGTCTGTCCACAATAGGCAAACAGAGATTCCCACGAGTCCCACGGATTCCCACGAGTAGCGGGAGTCCATTCCCAATTCCCACACCCCTTTAGGGGTGGGAATGGACGGGACTGGGACTCGCCGATGGGGGTAGGGCGCCGAAATCATGGGAGCCCGGCGACGGCGAGACCGTGCTGGTGGTGCCGCGCGTGGCGTCCCGGAAAACCAGACTGTGAAAGGTGGAGAAATGATGAAGTGCCGCAAATGTGGCCGGACGCTCGCCGACCGCGCAGGGCCGGGCCGTAAGCCCGTGTACTGCTCGCCGGGGTGCCGACGGGCCGCCGAGTACGAGCTACGGCGCATCCAGCGGGCATTGGAGGCGCTGGAGGACGAGCACCGCGATATCCGGCTGAACTGGCCACCGTTCGCGGATCGCCTGCCGCTGCTCGAAGCCGAGCGCGACCGGCTGGAAATCAGGTTGCGGGAACTGCTGGACGATGACACGGAGACACGCGCGTGAAGACCCTGAATTGCAGCCCTGAGACGGCCGAGGACGGACTGGTGGCCTTGTCCCGACATCTTCCCCCGACCGTCGAGATTGGACGGCCCACGGTGGCTTGCCTGGACAACGATGGTGTCTTTCAGGTGATGACCACCGACGGCGCGAACTGGTGGGCGTATCCGGACAGGGCGGTTCGGCTGGTGCCGCTCCGCGACGGTCTGGCCGAAGTCACCGAGTGGTGCGCGGGGTTCGAGATCTCGCGCTACATCGGTCGCGTCGGGTAAGGTGACCTTGTCGAGAGTGGACGGTCCGCCGTGGTGCGCCACGGTCAGCTGGACACCCGCCGAATCGGCCAGCACGCCATGCGACTGTGTCCGCGCAGTAGTTCCGCGCCACGCACGCGCCCCGCGAAGTCCGCCGATCAGTGACCACACCTAATCACGAGGACTATCCATTGTCTACAAAGGTTGAGCGCCTACGTGCGCAGATGCGCGAAAATCTGAACGTCGCGAAGGACATCGCGACCAAGGCAGAGAACGAGAACCGGGACTTCACCGCAGAGGAACGCGAACTTGTCGAGGAACGCATGGTGGAGGCCAAGCGTCTCTCTCCGCTGCTCGCCGAAGCGAGGAACGACGAGCAGAAGGCGAACGATCGCCAAGTCTCGAACTGGATCAAGGAGTTCGCCGACGCGACGGGCGGACCAGCGGGCACCGGCGGAGCCTCCCTGGGAAACTCCCGATTGAAGTCCCTGGGCGGAAGTACCTGGGGCACCGATATCACCCGGCAGCACAGCGACCATTTTGGACGGTTCAAATCCCTGACACCGTCCGGCACCGTGATGGTGTCCGTGCCGCTCGCCACACAGCCCGTCCGCGAGTCCGAACCCGTGCTCGCGCTCCGGCAGCTGATCCCGGCCGAAAAGGACACTGTCGGAGTCTGGGCGTACATGCGGCAAACACTCCGTGAGAACAACGCAAAGGTCGTTCCGCGGGGAGCCAAGAAGCCCTCCAGCCGGTACACAATGGAGCGTCGGGAGGGAAGGTCGGCTGTCATCGCGCATTTGACAGAACCTGTTGCTCGACAAGATCTCGCGGACGCGCCGATGTTGTCGGCCTTTGTGGACACCGAGCTTCGCCTGGGTCTGGAAGAGGCTCTGGAGAACGAGATCGTCAACGGGGACGGTACCGGCGATCGACCGACCGGTCTGAACTTCACCTCCGGCACCCAGAGTCAGCTATGGGCAACCGACCTGCTGACCACTACCCGGCAGGCAGTGACGAAGCTGGAAGTTCTGTCTCTCAACGGTTCCGGGTGGTTGCTGCACCCGGTTGATTGGCAGAACATCGAGCTTGCCGCCAACGCCAACGGCTACCTGCTCACGCAAGCCGGACAGGCCGTTCCGGTGGATCGCGCGGCCCGCCGGTTGTGGTCGGTGCCGGTTGTGCTG
>NZ_JBFBBY010000235.1:0-9452 GCF_040682875.1 Amycolatopsis sp. NPDC051071
TCCTTGCGCTAGGCGCAAGGAAGGGGGCCTTCATGTACTTGCCCTCGAGCTGAGGCTCAGCTCCACCAGAAGAGACTCAAAGCAGCGGTCACGCTCACGACGACACAGAGACCCGCGAAGCCCGCGACACGGCCGTTGCGCGTGTCGGCGACCCGCTGAGCCAGCAGGGCGACCACCGCCGCGATCGGATGCCCGATGAGCATCAGCGGTCCCGGCCCGGGTGCGTCGGTGAACAGGCAGATCACGGCGATCACGAGGACGCACGACGCCAGCACGACCATCCCGGCCGCGAGTGAACCGGTCAGCCCGCGCCAGAACCGTCCGCGCCCACGTGCCGGGGGATCCTCCGGCGGCGGCACTGTCGCGAGTTCTTCGGTGTCCGGTGATGACACGTCCTCGCCTGTCCAATCGTCGGGTCTCAGGAATTCAGGGCGCCAGCAACTCCCACGACTGAATCGCGGGCCCGGCCTCCTGGCCTGCGGCGCAGCTGGGCCGGAAATCGCACCACGAGCAACGGCGGCCAGGGCGGGCCGGGAACAACACGTCCTCGTCGCCGCCCGCGTTCAGGGTATCCGTTGCCAGCCGCAGATCCCCGGCGGTCTCGTCTGCGCGCTGGAGATGTCGTTTCAGGCTTTGTTCGGTGTGTTCGGCGGCCGCGATGGTGCCCGTAGGCACGTGGTGCAACTCGACTTGGTAGCACGGCGTACGCAACGTCCTGGCGGCTGCGACCGCGTACAGCGCCAAGGCCTGCGAAGAGCGCGCTTCGTACTCGTCCGGCTCACGACGGCCGGTCTTGTAGTCGATGATCACCAGTTCCCGGCCGCGCTGATCGATGCGGTCGGCCCGGCCCTCGATGATGAGACTGGGGCCGCTGCCCGGCTCGAGAGTGACGGGCGCCGAAACCCAGCGCTCCAGCCCTACCGGCTCGACGCTGACGTCGTTGTGTTCGACGTACTCCGCGACCCACGCCTTGGCGCGGGCTCGATACCTGGCGGCTTGGTCGGTGTCTTCGAACCCGGCGTCCTTCCAGTGCTCGGCGACGAGCGCCATCGCGCGCTGCGGCACGCGTTTGATCACCGGCAGGTCGAACAACGCCCGCAAAGCGTTGTGTACCACCGCGCCCAGCGTGCTGTGCGCCCACGCCCCGGTGCGGGCCGGGGACGGGCGGTCGAGGTACGACATGCGGTAACGGCGCGGGCAGTCTTCGAACGTGGCAAGGCGCGCGGGCGAGACTTTCGTCAGCTTGCGCGGCGCTTCGACGCCGAAGTCGAAACCAATCTGCTCCATCGGATCACCCCGCCCGCAACGCTACGCACCCCCACCGACACTTTCCGAGGGGAGCCCCAGGAAGGGAGCAAGGGACCTTTGCTATCACTTTTGCCCCGGCGCCTCACGTGCCCGCAATGAAGCCCTTCACCGAGTTCGCCACCAGCTCGACGGCGATCGCGGCCAGCAGCAGGCCGGCGATCTTCGCCAGCAGCGTGATCCCGCTTTCCTTGATCAGCCGGATGACCACACCCGAGTACCGCATGCACAGGTACAGCACGAAGTGCACCGTCACGATCGAAAGCGCGAGAGCCACGTACGCGCCGGCGTGCCCATCGGCCTGACGCACGAAGACGATGGTCGCGGCGATCGCGCCAGGTCCGGCGAGCAGTGGCGTCCCGAGCGGCACGAGCGCGACGTTGACGTCGTCACCGGCCGCCTCGGACTCACCGCCGGTCTTCCCGGTCAGCAGCTGCAACGCGATCAGCAGCAGCAACAGCCCGCCCGCGCCCTGCAGCGCTGGGATGCCGATGCCGAGATACGAAAGGATCGCCTGTCCGGCGACGGCGAACAGCGAGATCACCAGCAGCGAGACCAGTACTGCCTGCCGCGCGGCCTTGGCACGCAGCGCCACCGATTTCCGGCCGGTCAGGCTGAGGAACACCGGCACCGTGCCGGGCGGGTCCATGATGACGATCAGCGTGATCGTCGCGCTCATGAACAGGCGCGCGTCAAAGAAGTCCGTGATCGTCACCGGGACACGACCCCGTACCCGGTCGACCGCGAGACGAGCTCTTCGAGCGCGCGCGGGTCGGTGGTCTCGTCGCCGAGTTCGATGGTTTTGTTCGTGCCGTGGTAGTCGCTCGACCCGGTCCGCACGAGGCCCAGCTCCCCCGCCAGCCCGTGCAGCCGGCCCCGGGTCTCCTCGTCGTGGTTCGGGTGATCGACCTCGACACCGGTGAGGCCGTGCTCCGCCAGTTTGGCGAGCACGTCGACGGTGATGGTCGCGCCACGCGTGTAGGCGAAGGGATGCGCGATCACGGTCACCCCACCCGCTTCCGCGATCATGTCGATCGCCGTCTCCACGAGAGTGTCCTGCCGCGCCACGAAATATCCGCTCCCGTTGCCGAGGTAGCTCCCGAAGGCCTCGTTCACCGACGAGACGACGCCGGCGCGCACCAGTGCTTGCGCCAGATGCGGCCGCCCGGCCGAACCGTCCTCCGGCAGCAGCGACATGATCTCGTCGGGATCGACCGGCAGCCCGTCGGCAGCCATCCGCTCGGCCATCACACGCAACCGCCACCGGCGCTCCGACCGCAGCCGGGTCTGCTCGGCGACGAGCGCGACCGACGCCGGATCGAAGAGATACGCGAGCAGGTGGACGCTGACCTGCCGCCCGGTCTCCGGATCGACGGAGAGCGTGGACAGCTCGGCGCCGGGGACCAGGGAAAGCCCTGGTGGGAGCGCCTCGGCGGCCGGGGCCCAGCCGGCCGTGGTGTCGTGATCGGTGATCGCGACGACATCGAGGCCCGCCTTCGCGGCGGCGGCGATCAGCCCGGCGGGGCTGTCGGTGCCGTCGGAGGCGGTGGAGTGGGCGTGCAGGTCGATACGCATCGACTGTATTGTCTATCGCGCTGATCAGGGCCGCGCTGCCAGGGCGCGCCTAGGTGCCCTGCGTCTCCATCGCGGTAAGGGCGCCCTGCCATCGCGCCCCTGAGGCCTGGCGGCCAAAAGGCGCGCGACTCCAAAAGATCAAAAGACCTGGGTCACCTCAGAGTGGGTCACCTCAGAGTGGGTCACCTCAGAGTGGGTCACCTCAGAGTGGGTCACCTCAGAGTGGGTCACCTCAGAGTGGGTCACCTCAGAGTGGGTCACCTCAGAGTGGTCACCTTGGAGTGGGATCTGGTCTGGGCTAACCGACCTTCTTCTTGCCACGCGCGGCACGCTGAGCCTTGATCATCGAAAAGCGCTCGGCCTGCTTCTGCTTGTCGCCGAAGACGAGCTCGGAGATCGTGTCGTAGAACTCTTCCGGCCGAGGCAGGTAATCGATGCGGTTCAACGCCTGGATCTGACCGGCGGACTCGACCACCATCGTCCCGTAACCCCACATCCGGCCCCACGCCGAACGTTCGTAGGTGAGGTCGGTGACCTTGGTGATCGGCATCATCAGCACCTTGGTGGTGTAGACGCCGGTGGTCATCACGAACCGTTTGTCCGTGACGACCAGCCGCTCGACCCACCACTCCATCACCACGTACGCGAAGCGCAGGATGACGAGCAGCGCGGCGTACCAAAGGATGTTCTGGACCACCCACGCCGCGGGCGGCAAGAGGTAGGACACCAGGACGCAGATGGCCAGCAACGCGGCCGTCTCGAAGGTGTCCCACAACAGCACAGCCCAGTGCCGGCGGATCCGGATGACCCGTCGCTCGGTGTCGAGGAGATACTCGTCTGGATCGCGTGGGGCGAACATACCGATAGAGTATCCGCTCCTCCGCTAGCTGAAGACGTTGCTGACGAAGGTGATCACTGATTCGGCCGAGGAACGCAGGAACCCGATGATGTTTCCCACGAGGCCCGCGGCCTGACCAGGCTGCGCGATCACGAAGAACAGCACCAACGCGATTCCTGCGAAAGTGAGTAGCTTTTTCGCGTTCACAGCGATCAATCCTGTCTCTTACGGCGACTGACTGCGGATACTGACTATTCATTTTGTACCGCACCGGCCACCCGCGCGGGAGGTAAGTCCCGCGCTTGGGTCAGTGGGCGAGTCGAAGTGTACCGTACGGCTACTCTCCGTGTACAGGACAGCCATTGTCAGGAAGCCCGCGTCTACCATTCGGGAATGACCACCGTTTCGAACAGCACCGTCCGCTGCGTCGGCGGGATCGTCCATGACGAACAAGGGCGGCTTTTGCTGATCCGGCGCGCGAATGAACCCGGACGGGGAACCTGGTCGGTTCCCGGCGGCCGTGTCGAACCCGGCGAAACGGACGAAGTGGCCGTGATCCGCGAAATGCGGGAAGAGACCGGCCTCGACGTGATACCGGGCACAGTGGTCGGCCGCGCCCGCCGCGGCCCGTACGACATCCACGACTACGCCTGCACGGTCATTGGCGGCACTCTCCGTGCCGGGGACGACGCCGACGACGCGCGGTGGATCGACGCCGGAACGTTGATCGAACTCGACAAACAGGGCCGGCTCGCCGAACTCCTGTTCGTCACTCTCCGCGATTGGGGAGTGTTGCCGACCGGGGATGTCTCGTCGACATGACAAATGCCGAGCCCGATTCGGCAAATGACGTGGAGATAAAGCGTCCAAGAGATGGGAATTATCCTGCCGGACGCATTCCCGACATCTTCTGAAGCGCGGAAAAGCTAAACCGGGAGCCAGGTCATCCGCTGGCCGTGCGGTGCCGTCCTGGCCAGCGCGCGCACGTCCGGCGCGCCACCTTCCCAGCGGACGAGCCCGAGCACGGCGGTTCCGCCGTTCGTGTCGGCCAGCTCGGCGCGCCCCGGCAGCAAAGGCTCCAGCGCGGCGCCGTAGAACTCCTCGCTGACCCACCACAACGGCCGCTCCCCCGCGAGTTTCCGCAGCTCGTCGAGGAAGTCCGCCCGCCGGTCCCCCAAATACGCCAGTACGTGGCTGGTCAGCACGACCAGGGGTACGGCGGCGGGCAGCGTGGCGGCCGCCGAGGCGAGATCGTCGACGGCGTCACCGGTGATCAGCTCCGGCCGCTGCTTGCCCTGTGCGGCCGCGGCGGTACGCAGTAGCCGGATCCGGTCCGGCTGGTCGGCCCAGACGCAGGCTTCGAGCCAGGCCAATTCATCCTCGTCGCCCAGGTCCACCGGCGCGCGGTCGAGCCCGGCGCGGGCGGTGACCGTCAGCTTCTTCGGCACCTTCGGCGTGACGGCACCGGGTGCGAGGTCGAGCGCGCAGTGCAGGCCCACCGCGGCCTTCGCGGGGCCGGCGGTGAGCTGCTCGCCGCCGTCGCATTGGTACCGGTAGGCGAACTTGTCCAGCCCGAGCAGCAGCCCGGCACTGCAGCCGACCTCCAGCAGCGAGATCTTGCCGCCTGCTTCCTTCGCCGCCGCCGTGACCGCGGGGTAGAGCAGCGCGGCCCGGCGGACCTCGTTGGTCTGCGTGTACCGCGAAGAGATGATCGCCATGGCCCGGTCCGCCCGCTCCAGCAGGAACGAGCGGAACAGCGGCCAGGTCTCCGAGTCCACCCCGTCGAACCCGCCGACGGACGGGTAGTACCGCGAGAGCGGATGGATGGGGTCGGCCTGGATGAGCCGGTGCGCGGTCGCCATGAGCAGCGGACCGCGTGCTTCACCACCGCGTGCGCCGGTCAGCAGCCCGGCGACGTCGTCGTCCTCGGCCGACTTCGACGCCAGGTGCTCGTACAGCGGCGAAACCCCGGCCGCCTCGACCGTCGCGAACTTCCGCAGGCGGCTCTTGATCTCATCCAGCCCGATGGGCATCGACGCGCTCCTCTTCCGTACGTGACAGCCGTTATTCGTGCGGCACGGGACGGCCGGGCTGTTCACCGCCCCTGGAGTCACCGTAGGACCGCTTCGGCACCATCACCTTGCGACGGAACACACACACGATCGTGCCGTCCTGCTTGTAACCACGAGTCTCGACGTAGACGACGCCACGATCGTCCTTCGACTTCGACGGCGTCTTGTCCAGCACCTCGGTCTCGCCGTAGATGGTGTCACCGTGGAAGGTCGGCTTCACGTGTTTCAGCGATTCGACCTCGAGGTTCGCGATCGCCTTGCCGGACACGTCGGGTACCGACATCCCCAGCAGCAGCGAATACACGTAGTTACCGACCACGACGTTCTTGCCGAAATCGGTGGTCTCCCCGGCGTAGTGCGCGTCGAGGTGCAGTGGATGGTGGTTCATGGTGATCAGGCAGAACAGGTGGTCATCGTACTCGGTGACCGTTTTGCCCGGCCAGTGCTTGTAGACCGCGCCGACCTCGAACTCTTCGTAATAGCGACCGAACTGCACCCAGTCCTCCTGCACGAGTAACGCGGCGTGAGCCTGGAACGACAGGCTTTCGTGTTGAGGAGTACCCTCGACCATTGGTGTCAGGTCGTCAACGCGACCCACACCACTGCGTAACCGTCCGCCGAGTCAAGGAGGTGAGGAACCCGATGTCCAGTGGCGATAGTCCGCTTCCTAGTAGTCGCAGCGTTTCCGCCCTCTCGTCTCGCCGGATCCCCACCTGGCAGGGCTGACGAAACCGGGAACGCTGGCCTAGCCGAGCGGCCCCCCGACCGCTTGGCCCGTCGTCTTCGCGCACAACGCACGACGTCTGCCCAGGAGATCCCATGCCTGCCATTCCCTCGCTCGGCGGCCTTCGCGGCCGGAGCAACGGCCGCGCCAAGAGCGTCCCCGAACGCCCGCTCCCCGTCCCCCTTTCGGCGTACGTTGTCGACTGCGCGGTGTATGTGGAGGGCAAACGCCTGCCCGGCCGCTGGTCGCATTCCGAGGCCATCAAAGAGGTGCGCAAGCGGCACGCGGGGTTCGTCTGGATCGGGCTGCACGAACCGGACGCGGTGCAGATCCAGGGCATCGCGGACACCTTCGGCCTGCATGAACTGGCCGTCGAGGACGCGCTCGAAGCGCATCAGCGGCCCAAGCTCGAACGCTACGACGACACGCTGTTCATGGTGCTGAAGACGGTCCGCTACGTCGAACACGAGTCGCCCGCGACGGCGAACGAGATCGTCGAGACCGGCGAGCTGATGGCGTTCCTCGGCCGCGACTTCGTGATCACCGTGCGGCACGGGAACCACTCGGGGCTGGCCCGGCTGCGCCGCGAACTCGACCAGGACCCGGAACGGCTCGACCTCGGGCCGTCCGCGGTGCTGCACGCGATCGCGGACCACGTCGTCGACCACTACCTCGACGTCACCACGGCGATCGAATCGGACATCGACGAAATGGAGACGCACGTCTTCGCGCCGCGCTCCAAGGTGAGCGCCGAGCAGATCTACTTCATGAAGCGCGAGGTGCTGGAACTGCGGCGCGCGGTCATGCCGCTGGGGACACCGCTGCAGCGCCTCGCCGAGGGCTACACGCGGCTGATCCCGGACGAGGTCCGTTCGTACTTCCGCGACGTCTCCGACCACCTCACCACGGTCGCGGAGCGCGTCGCGAACTTCGACGAACTGCTGACCACCCTGGTGGACGCGACACTGGCGAAGATCACGCTCCAGCAGAACACCGACATGCGCAAGATCACCGCGTGGGCGGCGATCATCGCGGTCCCGACGGCACTCGCCGGCATCTACGGGATGAACTTCGACTACATGCCGGAGCTGCACTGGCGCTTCGGCTACCCGATGGCGATGACGATCATCTTCGGCGTCTGCATCCTGCTCTACCGAATATTCCGGAAGAACCGCTGGCTCTGACCTTTCTTCCCCCTTCGGTAGTTCTGGAGTTCCCTCATGCCAAGGATCCTGACCAACCTCAAGTTCTGGGCGCTCGCCTTCTGTTTCGTCTGGCTGTGCATCGTGATCGCGATCATCGCGAAGGACCCCGCGTTCGCGCACGGGGTCAAGTAGCGCCGTTGGCCTTACGCTGGGGCCTATGAAGGCACTGGTCGTCGCGGACGAGGTCGAAGAGCGGTTGTGGACCTCCGCGGTCCACAACCACCCGGCCGACCTCGTCATCGGCGCGGGCGACCTGCCGTACGCGTATCTGGAGTTCCTGGCAGGCGCGCTCGACGTGCCTTGCGTGTTCGTCCCGGGTAACCACGATCCCGATCTGTCCGGCTACACCCGTTACGGGGGACTGTCCCTGAAGGACGGTTTTCCGGCGGTGTGGCCGGGGCCGGCGGGCGCGGTGAACGCGGACGGCCGGATCGTCGACGTCGGCGGGCTCCGGTTCGCCGGGCTCGGCGGTTCGGTGCGCTACAACGACGGCCCCAACCAATGGACGCAACGGCAGCAGGCGCGGCGTGCCAGGCGGCTGGTGCGCCGGGCGCGGTTCCGCCGCTGGCGGGACGGACGGGACGTCGACGTCCTGCTCACCCACGCGCCGCCGCGGCACTGCGGCGACCGCGAGGACCCGCCGCACCGCGGGTTCGACTGTCTGCATCGCACGATCGAGTTGCTGCGACCGAAATGGTTGCTGCACGGGCATATCCACCCGCACGGTGAACCCGTGCCGGACCGGGTGGTCGGCGGAACCACGGTACGCAACGTGGTCGGGCACCGGATCATGGAGTTCGCGCTATGAAGGACACCGGATTTCCCAGGGCTGACGCGGAACACGACTTTCTCCGAGCCCGACGTCGCCAGGTATTGTCGCGGCTGGCGAACTGGCTGCGCGGCGAACCCGACGACGTCAACATCATGCTGCCGTTCCATGAGGTGGTCGACGCGCTGGGCTATCTCGGCGAACGGAAGATCGGGCCGCGGGTGATCCGGCTCGATTCGATCGTCGGCAGCGTCGACCGGGGCCGCGACTTCGACCGCCGCTTCCGGCCGACGTCCGGCCGGGTCCGCGAACGCTGGGAACGACTGGCGCTCGCGACCAGGCGCGGCGAATCGATCCCGCTGATCGAGGTGTACCGGATCGGCGAATTGCATTTCATCATCGACGGTCACCACCGGGTTTCGGTGGCGTACGCGATGGCACTGTCCACAATAGAGGCGATGGTCACCGAGGTCCGGACCAAACTGGACCCGAGCGGGATCCGGTACCGGGGCGACCTGATCGTCAAGGACTACCGGCGGCTGTTCCTGGAACGCGTCCCGCTTTCCGGGCACGCGCGGGCTTCGGTCGTGTTCACCGACCCGTGGGACTACGCGCGGCTCGGGGAACATGTGGAGGCGTGGGGTTTCCGGCTGATGCAGGACGAAGGCCGCTACTCGGACCGGCAGACGCTGGCGCAGCGATGGTTCGATGAGGAGTTCCTGCCGGTGACCGAGATGCTGCGGCAGGCGGACATGATCGGCGACCGCACCGAGGCCGAGGCCTACCTGTGGGTGGCTTGCGAACGGTACCGCCTCATCCGGACGCACCGGTGGGACGACGAGGTCTTCGAAGCCGTGCGTTCGCAGTCGCGGCCTTAGTGCTTCCCTCGCGTGTGTCATGAGGGGTCCCCCGGGGTCGAGCTGTTCGTCGGTCTTCATCGCTCTCACGGTTTCGGTGACGGGGA
>NZ_JBFBBY010000236.1:0-9375 GCF_040682875.1 Amycolatopsis sp. NPDC051071
GCAAGGAAGGGGGCCTTCATGTACTTGAGCGAGGCTCAGCCGAAGCGGCCCGAGATGTAGTCCTCGGTCGCCTTCTCGTCCGGGTTCGAGAAGATCTTTTCGGTGTCGTTCAGCTCCACCAGGCGACCCGGCTGGCCGACGCCCGCCAGGTTGAAGAACGCGGTCTGGTCCGAGACCCGCGCCGCCTGCTGCATGTTGTGCGTCACGATGACGATCGTGTACTCCTTCTTCAGCTCACCGATCAGGTCCTCGATGGCGAGGGTCGAGATCGGGTCGAGCGCGGAGCACGGTTCGTCCATCAGCAGTACGTCCGGCCGCACGGCGATCGCCCGCGCGATGCAGAGCCGCTGCTGCTGACCGCCGGAGAGGCCGCCGCCCGGCTTGTTCAGCCGGTCCTTGACCTCGTTCCACAGGTTCGCGCCGCGCAGGGCACGCTCGGCGACCTCGTCGAGTTCCTTCCGGCCCTTGGTGCCGCCGAGGCGCAGGCCAGCCACGACGTTGTCGCGGATGGACATCGTCGGGAACGGGTTCGGCCGCTGGAACACCATGCCGATGGTGCGGCGGACCTGCACCGGGTCGACGCCGGAGCCGTAGATGTCCTCGCCGTCGAGCAGCACTTCACCCTCGACTCGGGCGCCGGGGATGACCTCGTGCATGCGGTTCAGCGTGCGCAGCACCGTCGACTTGCCACAACCCGACGGGCCGATGAAGGCGGTGACGTTCCGCGGCGGCACCGAGAGGGTGACGCCGTCCACGGCGTGGAACTTGCCGTAGTAGATGTCCACGTCCTTGACGTCGATTCGTTTGGCCATCTCAAACAGCTCACTTCTTCTTCGGGGCGACAAGACGGGCAAAGAGCATGGCGAGGAGGTTCACGACCGCGATGATCAGCACCAGGGTGAGCGCGGCACCCCAGATCCGGTCGAACGCGACGGTCCCTTCGTTGAACGGGTTGCTGACCCGTTCGTTGTTCATCAGAAGCGGCAGAGCGGCCTGCTCGCCACCGAAGATGTCCCAGTTCACGTAAGCGGAGTACCCCACGAGGACCAGCAGCGGCGCGGTCTCGCCCATGACCCTGGCGAGCGCCATCATGATGCCGCCGATGATGCCGGACAACGCGGTCGGCAGGACGATCTTCATGATCGTCTTCCACTTCGGGACACCGAGCGCGTAGGAGGCTTCACGCAGGTCGTCCGGGACGATCCGCAGCATCTCCTCCGACGACCGCACGACCACCGGGATCATCAGCAGCACCAGTGCGAGCGACACCGCGAAACCACTGCGCGGCAGGCCGAAGGTGGTGATCCACAGCGCGTAGATGAACAGCGCCGCGACGATCGACGGGACACCGGAAAGGATGTCCACCATGAACGTCGTGGTCTTCGCGAGTTTGCCGCGACCGTATTCGACCAGGTAGATCGCGACCAGCAGGCCGATCGGCACCGCGATGACCGCGCAGACCAGGCCCTGCAGCACCGAACCGATGACGGCGTGCAGCACGCCGCCGCCGACCTCGTCGGACAGCACCGAGCCGAAGTCCTCGGTCCACCAGTTGCTGTACGGGATCCGCTTGACACCGTTGATGACCACCGTCGCGAGCAGCCACACCAGCGGCACGACGGCGATCAGGAACGACAGCCAGATCAGGACCGTCGCGAGCCCGTTCTTGGTCTTCCGCGCCAGGCTGACCTGCTGGAAGGCGGGGGTGGTGGCGGGGGTCTTCTCGAGCGTGGTGGACATGCTCAGTCCCCCTTCTTGGCGATGATGGATCGCGCGGCGAAGTTGACGATGAACGTCAGCAGGAACAGCACCAGACCGGCCGCGATGTACGCGCCCGCCGAGATCTCGTTGTTGAGTTCGGCGTAGTCGGCCGCGATCTTCGAGGCGAACGTGGCGCCGCCGTCGAAGAGGCTGAAGGTGAAATCGCGGCCGACGGTGCCGGTCAGGATGATCGCGAGCGCGATCGTCTCGCCGAGCGCGCGGCCGAGGCCGAGCATCGAGGCGCCGATGTAGCCTGCCTTGCCGAACGGCAGCACCGTGGTGCGGATGACCTCCCAGCGGGTGGCGCCCAGCGCCAGCGCGCCTTCGATATGCGGGGTCGGGGTCCGCTCGAACACCTCGCGCGACAGCGAAGTGATGATCGGCAGGATCATCACGGCGAGCACGATGCCCGCGGTGAAGATCGTGCCGCGCATATCCGGCGAGACGTTGCCCGCCGCGAAGATCGGGATCCACGAGAAGGTGTCGTTGACCCACTGGGAGAAGGGCTCGATCGTCGGCGCGAAGACCATCAGGCCCCACAGGCCGTAGATGATCGAAGGGACGGCGGCGAGCAGGTCGATCACGTAGGCGAACGGCCGCGCCAGCCGCTTCGGCGCGTACTGGGTCAGGAAGAGGGCGATACCGAGCGAGACCGGCATCGCGATGACCAGCGCCAGCACCGCGGAATAGACCGTGACCAGCAGCAGGCCCATGATGCCGAACTGCATGTTGTTCGGGTCGGTCTGCCAGACCTGGCTGGTCAGGAAGCTCACGTTGTCGGCCTGGAGCGCCGGGATGGCCTGCACCAGCAGGAACAGCCCGATGAGGCCGATGAGTGCGACGACGAAGACGCCGGCGCCGGTGGTCAGGAACTGGAAGACACGGTCACCGGGCCGCATCGTCCTGGACTGGGGGCTCGCGAGTCGCACCGAGGACTTCTCGGGCGGTGACGCGGCTGGTTGCTCCGAAATCGGGTCCTCCGTGAAGGTCTCGCGGACGCCAGAACGCCCACCGGGGTCGCCGGTGGGCGTTCTGGTCGAAGATGAATCGCTCATCGACTACTTCTGTCCAGCCTGTCTTTACTGATCAACCGCCAGCGTAGGCAACAGGGTCAGGCGATGGCCTTGACGGCGGTCAGGACCTTGTCCTGCAGGCTCTTCGGGATCGGCACGTAGCCCTTGTCCGAAAGCGGCTTCTGGCCGTCGGTGGCGGCGACGGTCAGGAAGGCCTTGACGGCCTTGCCGACCTCGGGGTCGGCGTACTTCGAGCAGGCGATCTCGTAGGTGGCGAGGATGACCGGGTAGGCACCGGCGACGTTGCTGGAGTAAATCGAGTCCAGGTCCAGCGCGAGGTCGTTGGTGCCCTCCTTCTTGAACTTCGCCGAGTCGAGAGACTTCGCGACGTTCGCCGCGTTGAGCTCGACACCGCCGGAGCCGCTGTCGATCAGGGCGGCGTTGACGCCGTCCTTCGCGAAGGAGGCCTCGACGTAGGTGATGGCACCGTCGGCGGACTTCACCGCGTTGGCGACACCGTTGGACTTCTCGGCACCGTTACCGACGCCACCGTTGAACTTCTTGCCGTCGCCCTGGGTCCAGGCGCCCTTCGAGGCGACCTTCAGGTACTTCTGGAAGTTGTCGGTGGTGCCCGACTCGTCGGTGCGGGAGATGACCTGGATCGGCTTGTCGGGCAGGTTGGTGCTCTCGTTGCCCTTGACCGCCTTGATGGCCGGGTCGTTCCACTTGGTGATGCCACCGTTGAAGATCTTGGCGGTGACCTCGGGGGTCAGGGTCAGCTTGTCGACCCCGGAAACCTTGTAGGCGATCGCGACCGGGCCGATGACGAGCGGCAGGTTCCACGCGTCGGAGGCGCAGCGGGCCTTGGCCTTCTCGGCCTCCTCGCCGTCCTTGAGGGGCGAGTCCGAGCCGGCGAAGTCGACCTGGTTCGCGTTGAACTGCTTGATGCCGGCGCCGGAACCGCTCGGGTTGTAGTTCACCTTCTGGCCGGAGCACTTGGCGGCGTACTGCTGCACGAAGATGTCGATCGCGGTCTTCTGCGCGGACGACCCCTCGGCCGAAAGCGGGCTCTTGCCACCGCATTCGACGCCGGCCGTGCCGCTGGGAGCGGACGCGGCACCCGAGCTCTCGGTCTTCGTCGCCGCCGGGTCGGATCCACAGGCGCCGAGCACGAGGGCGGCACTAGCCACGATGCCGATCGCGCCCGCGGGCCGCATGATCTTCACTGCATTTCCTCCACTGGGAGACTTTCGCCGGATCGGCGGAACGGGAACGTTCCTGCCGGATCCGGACACTAGGCACCGACAGTGGACAGGTGGCCGTCAAAGGGTGAACGAAAGGTGAACAAGGCCGCCGATGTGAGCAGTGCGACTACTCCGAACGGGGACCGTGTCTCGGCTGTGACCTGCGCGTTTGCTCTCCGTGACCGGTCAAGTGCCAGCCGTGGGAATACGATTACCGTGCGTATTGGACGTCGACCTCGTATCGAGTGAAACCGAGCTTCGAATAAACGGCGAGTGCCGGGGCGTTGCCGCCCTCGACGTACAAGATCACTTGACCCAGTCCGCGGTCGCGGAGATACCGCAGCCCGGCGAGCGTGAGTGCCTTGCCGAGCCCGCCTCCCTGCGCGTCCGGATCGATGCCGACGACGTAGACCTCACCCGTGGGCTCGCCGCCGAACCGGCCGGGCACCGCCTCGTGGACCTTCGTCCAGTGGAAGCCGACGACCTCGCCGTCCTGCTCGGCGAGGAAGAAGCCTTCGGGATCGAACCAGGCTTCCTTCTCGGTCGCGCGGACCTCGTCCGCGGTGAGAGCGCCCTGCTCGGGATGCCAGTCGAAGGCACGCGCGTTGACGCGGACCATCGCCTCCTCGTCCTGACCGGGGACGAACGTGCGCAGCGTGACCCCTTCGCGTGTCGTGGGTTCCGGCCAGTCGGCCGCCTCGACGTCCGCGTGCAGAATCAGCAGTTCGCGAGCGCGCTCGAAACCTTCGGTCCCGGCGAGGTGGACGGCGGCGGGGTGATCGCCGTGCGCCCAGACACGCAGCGGCTTCCCTTCGACGTGCTCGACGAGTGCCTTGGTGAGCGCTCTGCCGTGACCGGAGCGGCGGTGCGCGGGGTGGACGAACAGTTCGGCGACCTGGTTGCCGTGCGAATCGCCCGCGGTGTCCAGATGCGCGTACGCGACCAATTCGCCGTCGACGTGCCCCAAAAGATGCTGTCCACCGGCGAAACCGGTGTCCTCGGGGCGGCCGTCGGTCTCCCGCACGGCAAGCAGGAAGTCGCGGATCTCTTCCGTTTCCGGTTCACCGGTCCACACCAGATCAAGCATGAAATCGACCCTACCGGGGAACCCGGCGTTCGCCTGGGCGTCTTGTCAGACAGTGAAGGGAGGGGATTCAGTGCGCGGAAAGCTCGCTCGGCTCGTAGACGCTCGCGTCCGGGGCGATGACCTGTTGCTGCTGCTTGGCCGCGGCGCCCTTGGCGGGCCGCTCGAACTTGTAGCCGACGTTGCGCACGGTCCCGATCATCTGCTCGTGCTCGGGGCCCAGCTTCGCGCGCAGGCGCCGCACGTGGACGTCGACCGTGCGCGTGCCGCCGAAGAAGTCGTAACCCCAGACCTCCTGCAGCAGCTGGGCGCGGGTGAAGACCCGGCCGGCGTGCTGGGCGAGGTACTTGAGGAGTTCGAACTCCTTGTACGTGAGTTCGAGAGTGCGCTTGCGGAGCTTCGCGGTGTAGGTCGCTTCGTCGATGACCAGCTCTCCGACGCGGAGCTCGGCGTCGACCTGCGCGGCACTGCCGTCGCGGGTGGTGACCAGCCGGAGCCGGGCGTCGACCTCGGCGGGACCGGCCGTCGGGAGCAGGATGTCGTCGGTGCGCCATTCCGCGCTGACCGCGACCAGGCCCCCTTCGCCGACGACGGCGATGATGGGTGTCGTGGCCTCGTCCTCACCAGCGCCCTTGAGCAGGCGGCAAAGGCTCTTCGCGGAGGCGAGATCGGTGCGCGCGTCGAGGACGATCACGTCTCGGTGACCGGCGTCCAGAAGGGCGGTCACCTCGGGAGCCCGTACGCGTACGGTGTGGGGCAGCAGATCCAGGGCGGGAAGCACCGCGGTCGCATCGGGTTCCGCGGTCAATACCAACAGGTCCAGGCTCATCGCCGCACCGCCCTCACTAGTAGTCGCCTCGAACGTGGCTACAGCCGGTGCTTAGTGAGAATAGCCGGTGAACAGCCGGACACCTACCCCGTGCTGGATCGATCACACCTGGCCAAAGAGGGATACGAAGGAGATTTGACGCAATGGTGAGCAGGCCCGTGGCGCACGACGGACGACCGTCCCCCGGCCGGTCCGCCAAGCGAGGAAAGCGGCGCGGCCGGGGCTGGCTCATCGCCCTCGCGGTGCTGCTGGTACTGCTGGTCGGAGCCGATTTCGGAGCGGCGGCGTACGCCGAGCACACGATCTCCCAAAAGGCACGCGAACAGCTGGACCTGCTCAACGATCCGGCGGTCACGGTGCACGGTTTCCCGTTCCTGACCCAAGCCCTTTCCGGTGACTACAGTCACATCACCATCAACGCACAGGGCGTCGCCGTTCCCCCGAAGTTGAACGATGTGGACTTCAACGCGGACATGAGCGACGTCACGGCGCCGCTTTCGGACCTGATCAACGGCAACACGAAGGCGATCTCCATCGCGACGCTCAAGGGCGAGGTGACCATCAAGGCCGCCGACATCGCGAAGCAGGCTCCGCTCGACAAGATCCAGAACCTGAAGATCGAACCGGTCACCGAGGCCTACGTCCGCAACGGTGAGAACGGCCAGAAGGAGACGACTCCGCCCACCACCAACGCGCAGGGCGAGCCGATCGACAGCTCCAGCGCGGGTATCCGGCTGTCCGGCAACGTGCAGATCGCCGGCCAGAAGGTGGAGATCTTCTGCTTCGCGATGATCGAACTGAACGGCCAGAAGATCAGCATCGAGCCGAAGCGCCTGCAGTTCGGGAATGACAAGGAGACCACCGTCGTTCCCCAAGCGGTGCAGGACGCGCTGCTGCCGAACTTCAACGCGACCATCGACACCGGCACGCTGCCGTTCTCGGTGACCCCGACGTCGGTGCGCGTGAACAGTGGCGCGGTCATCATCAAGGGTGAAGGCAAGAACGTCGCCTTCAACGGAGCGAAGCCTCGAGGTTGATTCGACAGGAGTGATTCTCGGATGACCGGAGTGTGGGTGCTGCTGGGCGTACTGGTGCTCGGCGGTGCGGCCGGAGCGCTGCTTCAGGCGCGCAACGGCCGCGTACGGGCGGCCAAGTCCAGCGCGTCCACACTGCCCGGTCGCGTCTCGGACGCACTCGCGTCCGAAGGCGTCACCTTGATCCAGATCTCGACCACGTTCTGCGCGCCGTGCCGCCACACCCGCGCGATCCTGTCGGCTCTCGCGGAGAAGACCGACGGGCTCACCCACGTCGATTTGGACGTCACCGAAACCCCGGAAGTCGCGCAGGCACTCGCCGTCTTGCGGACTCCAACGACGCTGGCCTTGACGCCGGACGGCCGGGAGCTGCTCCGCGTCGGCGGCGTTCCCCGAGGTCAGGAGCTTCTCGAAGCCCTGAAACCTCACCTGGCGAACGCCTGATCCCGAATTTTGGGAAGCGTCCCAAGGTGTGAACACGGTTCCCAACCTGAGGGAGCTCTGCGTACCCTCGTGCCCGTGAACAGGCTGCCCCGAACCTTGCTGACCCAGCGCCGCGCAGTGGATCTGTGCCGCGTTCGCAGCAGCCTGTGTCCGGCTCGCTGAACGCGCCTCACGCCTGCGCGTCCCCGTCCGGCACGCACCTCTTTCCCTCTCGTTCGCAGGAGGATCCATGTCCGCAGGACCGGCTGTCGACCCACGGGGCCCGCGTTTCGCCGCCATCCTGACGACGGTCGTGCTCGCGGTCGTGCTCATCACCCAGTGGTGGCCACTGCTCGCGGCGCAGGCGGTGGTGTTCGCGATCGGTGCCTTCATCGGCCTGAAGCCGGCACCGTATTCACTGGTCTACCGCTATCTGGTCGCGCCGCGGCTCGGCCCGGCGACCGAACGCGAGGACGCCGCCCCGCTGCGGTTCGCGCAGGCCGTCGGCTTCGTGTTCGCCGTCGTCGGCACCGTCGGTTTCGCCGCCGATCTGACCGTGCTCGGCTTCGTCGCGACGGCGTTCGCGCTGCTCGCGGCCTTCCTCAACGCGGCGTTCAACTTCTGTCTCGGTTGCGAGATGTTCCTGCTCATCAAGCGTTTCAGCCCCAGCCCGCGCGCGTCCTAACCAGAAAGAGAGTCAGCTCCATGAGCCGTGAAGACGTCCTGGTCACCACCCAGTGGGCCGAGGAGAACCTGGACACCCCCGGTGTCGTGTTCATCGAGGTCGACGAGGACACGACCGCGTACGACAACGGACACATCCGCGGTGCGGTGAAGTTCGACTGGCGCAAGGATCTGCAGGACGGGGTGCGCCGCGACTTCGTCAACAAGGAAGGCTTCGAGAAGCTCCTCTCGGAGAAGGGCGTCTCGAACGACGACCGCGTCGTCCTCTACGGCGGCAACAACAACTGGTTCGCCGCGTACGCGTACTGGTACTTCAAGCTCTACGGCCACGAGAACGTGCAGTTGCTCGACGGCGGCCGCAAGAAGTGGGAGCTCGACGGCCGCGAGCTGAACTCGGATGAGGTCAAGCGCGACGCCACCACGTACAAGGCCAAGGAGCAGGACCTCTCGATCCGCGCGTTCCGCGACGAGGTCGTCCAGGCCATCGGCGGCAGCAACTTCGTCGACGTGCGTTCGCCCGACGAGTTCTCCGGCAAGCTGCTCGCCCCGGCGCATCTGCCGCAGGAGCAGTCCCAGGTCCCCGGCCACATCCCGGGTGCGCTGAACGTCCCGTGGGCGAAGGTCGCCAACGAGGACGGCACCTTCAAGACCGAGGGCGAGATCAAGGAGCTGTACGCCGACGAGGGCCTCGACGAAGCGAAGTCCACGATCGCGTACTGCCGGATCGGTGAGCGTTCGTCCATCGCGTGGTTCGCGCTGCACGAGCTCCTCGGCTACGACGCCGTGAAGAACTACGACGGTTCATGGACCGAATACGGCTCGCTCGTCGGCGTGCCGGTCGAGTTGGGAGCGAAGTAATGGCAGACGACAGCTGCGGCGCACCGGTTCAGGAGGCCACGCCCGCCGATTACGACACCCGCGGCCAGGTCGTGCTCGCGGGCAAGGTGACCGGTGCGGAAGGGCCCGTCGGCGGCGCCTTCGTCCGGTTGCTGGACGGCGGCGGCGACTTCACCGGCGAGGTCGTCTCGTCGGCCGACGGCGACTTCCGCTTCTACGCGGCCCCCGGCGACTGGACGGTGCGCGCGCTGCACCGCTCCGGCAACGGCGAAGCCTCCGTCACCGCCCAGGGACCTGGTGTGCACGAGCTGGCCATCGCTGTGTCCTGAAACTCAGCTCAAGTACATGAAGGCCCCCTTCCTTGCGCCTAGGTCAGGGCCCCGGCAAAGTCGTTGTGGCTGGTCAGTGGGTGATTCCGAGTAGTGTTAGTGGTCGGGTGAAGTCGCGGGCGTTGTGGCGTAGTGCG
>NZ_JBFBBY010000237.1:0-9346 GCF_040682875.1 Amycolatopsis sp. NPDC051071
CAGATCGACGAGTTCCTCGGTGGTCGCGTACATGCCCGGCGTGTAGGTGAGGCCGGACGACATGCCCATCGCGCCCTCGGCCAGCCCGGTCGCGACCCGGAGGTGGAGCCGGGGTCGGGCAGCGAAGCCTCAGGGGCGGAGCCGGTGGGCGGAGCCGAGGGGGCGGGAGAAGCGAAGCCCAGGGGCGGGGCCGAGCCCCGGGGGGTAGAGCCCCGAAGGCGGAGCCGGAGGAAGCGAATGTCCTGAAGGCCTCCTTTGAGACGTTGAACGTCTCAAAGGAGGCCTTCAGGACATCAAGATCAAGAGCAGGCTCAGGAAACCCGCCGCCGCGTAGTGGGCACAGCGGTCAGCAGCGTGAACAGCACCGCCGCGAGCTGCCCCAGTAGCAGCAGGTTCCGCGTGGTCCCCTGGTGCTCCACAACGACCTCCGAGGGCTGCGGCGGCACCGAAACCGCCACCTGGTGCCCCCAGGCCCGCACGATCGGCACAGCCTTGCCGTCCACACTCGCCTGCCAGCCCGCCTCGAACTCCGCGGCCAGCACGAGCAGGCGCCCGGTCGGCCCGTCCGAGACGCGCACCCGCACGTCCGGCAGCCCGGCTTGCACCGGCGCCACCCCGGGTGACGCGCCCGGCGCGCCCTTCCCGGTCACGGCCGCCTGCGCGAGTTCCGGGGAGATCAACGCCACCTGGCCACCGGCGGGCAGCAAGCGAAGCATCGCACGGCCGTCCGAGGTCGGCGCCGCCGAAGTGACGAGATCCCGCGCGAGTTCGATGTACACAGAGCCATCGACGCCGGAAGGCAGCACGACGTACAGGACACCGGAGGCCGCGGCCGCCGCGAAGGCCTGCTTGACGGCGTCCGGCGAGCCTTGCAGCAGGTCTCGGCGCCAAGAGGCCAGCCGGTCGGCGCTGCCGGGGGTCGGCGCGAGTTCGTCGTCGCCGTAACGCGGCAGACGGCCACCGGTCTGCCGCACCGGCTCGCCGGGACCACCGACGACCAGCACCGAGCGTCCGCTGGAAGCCAGATCGTCAGCGACGAGCGCGGGCCGCGCACCGGATCGCAGCGGGCCTTCCCGTCCGGCGACGACGGCGCCGGTCGCCAGCGCCAGCAGCACGACCACCCCGGCGACGGCCATGACCTTCGCCAGCCACGGCGCCGGATCGACCCGCGCCCCGCCGCGCTGCCAGGTGGCCAGCACCGTCCACAACAGTCCCGCGCCGATCACCAGCAGCGGCACCCCGGCGAACCCGGTCGCGTGCGCGCCGCCCGACATCGGCGTGACGGCGACGAACCGGACGGCCACGAGCCCGAGCGCGCCGAGCACCGCGACCGCGACACCGCCGCCGGCACCCTTCGTCGGCCGGACCACCAGTGCGACGATCGCGGCCGCGACCAGCACCACCCCGATCGGCCACGCGCCGGGACCACCCGGATCCAGCCCGGCGAGATCGGCACCGGACGCGGCCGTGGCACCGCCGCCGAGCCCGTGCAGCAGCAGTTCCGGATGCTTCAGCAGCACACTCGGCCAAGGCAGCAACAGTGCCAGCGGCAGGAAGACCACGATGCCGACCGACGCGATCCGCCGCGCGAGCCCGGTCGGCGACGGCAGCACGACGAACCCGATCACCAGTCCGACGAGCGCCAACGCATGTGCCAGCGGTGAGAAGGCGCCGATCAGCGCCAACCCGATCGCGCTCAACGCGGAGACGTGCAACCACCGCGAGTCCGCGCGCACCAGCAAGCCGACGAGACCCGCGATCACCAGCGGCAGCAGCAGGTGCACGACGACGACGTCGAGCCGCCCCTGCGCGACCGAAGCCGTCGCCGCGGGCAGCACGCCGTACGCCGCCGCGACAACAGCGCGAACCCACCGACGCACGCGAAGGTGCCGAGTGGCCACGTACGCGCTCAGGGCGGCAAGCGGGATGTCACCGAGCAGCAGGATCGCGACCAGCGCCGCGGGACCGCCGATCGGCGTGAAAAGGGCGCCGAGGGTGCCCAGCACCGGCAACGTCGCGGGCGCCGGGCTCGCCGTCCCGCCCGCGATCGCGTGCCACGGCGCGAGATAGGACGCCCAGATCTCGCCGAGTCCGCCGACAGGCAGCAGTTTTCCGCCGAAGAGGTCCAGCCCGAGCCGCGAACCGTTGACCACGAACGCGAGCGCCGTCAGTACCACCAGCACGATCACCGGCGGGGCGAACAAGGTCGCGCTGAGCACGCGTTTCCGGTCGACCTCGACGAAGACGAGTTCCGGCTCCGGCCGCCGTCCGCCGTCCCGGGGCACCGGCGACGGTTTCGGCCTGCCGGAGGAGGGTTGTCCGGCGACCGTTTCCGGCACCGCGACCGCGACGATCGCACTGGGCCGCCGCAGCCCCGTCCCCCGCGAGCCGACGCCGCGCATCGCGCCCGCGGGCAGCGCGCCCGGGCCGACAGGACGGTCTTGCCCGGCCTTCAACGCCTCCGGCGGGATCCAGGCGCCTTGCTGATCGGCGGACTCCGGAACCGTCCCGAGGGCGAAATCCCGTTCCACCCCACGCCGTACCAGTCCGATGACACCGGCGCGGACCGCGTTCCGTACCCGCGTCATCCGCCCGGTGAAGAGGCCGCGGACGTCGCCGGGCCGCGCCGACTTCCGGCGTCCGGCGCGAGCGGCGCGCAGTCCTCCGCGTCCGCGAAGGACGTACCAGGCGGCCGAGAGTTCCGCACTCGCCTCGCCGGTGCGGCGCAGCAGTACGAACGCGAGCGCGCGCAACACCGCGAAGAGCGGAATTCGAATCAAGCCGAACCAAAACGACAGCGGGGAGCAATTGACGAGGAACACCCGGAGCCCGTGCGCGCGGTTGGCCGCGGCGAGCGAAATCCCGAGCGCGTCCGGTTCCCGTTGCCCGGTGCTGAGCGCACGGGCGTGCCGGAGCCGGGCCGAGGGCACCGAGAGCACCCGGCCACCCGCGGCGTTGGCCCGCCAGCCGAAGTCGAGATCTTCGCGCAGCAAGGGAAAACCAGGATCGTAGCCGCCGAGTGAATGCCAAACTTCCCGTCGCACCAGTGATCCGGCACTCGGCACGGCGAGCACCGCGAGGTCGGTCTCGTCAGGTGAGAGCTGCTGGCGATGGCCGATGGCGTCGGTTGATAGACCGGCCTCGACGATCAGCCGCGGGTCGCTCCAGTCCACCGCGAGCGGGCCCAGCACCGTCGCCGCGGGCTCGTTTTCGGCCGCTGCCAACAGGTTTTCGAGACAGTCGGGTTCCGGCGCACAGTCGTCGTGCAGCAACCAGACCCAGCCACCGGGATCACCCCAGCGTTCGACGGCGTGCTCGACGGCCTCCCCGACCGCGGCACCGAAGCCCACCTCACTCGAAAGTGTGAGGATTCCGTCAAGAACCGGGGCGCTGTCCGGGCCGCCGACGACGCCTTCGGGTGCGGCCGCGTCGGCGAGGATCTTCGCCGTCCGATCGGTGGACCCGGTATCGACGGCGAGGACGTGCCTCGGCCGGATCCCACTGCGCCGCAGCGCGGAAAGCGCCAGTGGCAACCAGTTTTCACCGTTGTGACAGACCACAATGGCCAGAACGGGGACCGTGCGCAGCACAGGTGGTGCGGCAGTGCGAGACAACGGGCACTCCAGATGTGGCGGCGAAGTCGAGTGCCGACACCCTACGACGCGACCCGGTCACCCGTTGGTGGCCCCATGTCCGGGCCCGGGCAGGAAGCGATCTCCGGCGCACTAGGCCGCGTCTGGCGAATCTGTTCGATGGGGTTCGCGCCCAGGCGGCCCGAAGACCGCGAACGAGATTTGCCAGACACGCCCCGGGGTGCCGGAGATCGCCGTCACACAGCTCGCTTTTTCAGCTTCCTACGCTCACGTTCGGAGAGCCCGCCCCAAATACCGAACCGCTCGTCATGCGCGAGGGCGTATTCGAGGCACTCGTCCTTGACCTCGCAACCGAGGCAGATCCGCTTGGCTTCGCGGGTGGAGCCGCCCTTCTCAGGGAAGAACGCCTCCGGGTCCGTCTGCGCGCAGAGGGCCCGTTCCTGCCAGTCCTGCTCTTCCGCGGAGGCATCGTCGAAAAGCTCGGTGAGATCACCCAGTTGCTGCTCCGGGATCTCGCCCCAACCCACGACTTGCCCCCATTCCCTTCCATCTGCTTCCAACCGCACGTCCGCCTCCTCGCTGTCCACGCACTCCCCAGGCTGGCGGTGTTGAAACACCACTCGCCGCCCCCTTCCAGCGACGAATGACATCACTGTGATTACACCCGTGTAGTGCGGTCAGGTCAAGCGGAGTAGCGAGTTCGGGGGATACCTTCCCCTCATCGCGCAAGGGGACACGCCGAGAACTTCACATCGGGCATACGGAAGACTGGTGGGGTGCAGAGATCAGCAGTGCGGCCAAGCCCGATCTTCCTCGGCATCCTCGCGGTCACCATCCTGGGCGGTGTACTGGCGGCTTTCGGTGACGCGACCACGATTCCCAGTCAGAAGTACGACCCGCTGATCATCGCCGGCGTGGTTCTGCTCGTGGCGGGAGGCTGGGTCGCGTCACTGACGCTGCACGAGTTCGGTCACGCGATCGTGGCATTCCGCGGCGGTGACCACAGCGTCGCCCACAAGGGTTACCTGTCCATGGACGTCCGGAAATACACGGATCCGGCACTGTCCATCATCCTGCCGCTGGTATTCCTCATCATCGGCGGCATCCCGCTGCCGGGTGGCGCGGTGTGGATCGAACGCGGACGCCTGCGCTCGCGCGCGGTCTCGTCGTGGGTGTCGCTCGCCGGGCCGTTGAGCAACCTCGCCGTCGGCGTGGTGCTGACACTCGTCGTCGCGCTGGTGCCGATGGCGAACGGACTCGTGATCGGCCTCTCGTTCCTGGCGCTGCTTCAGATCGTCACGTTCATCCTGAACATCCTGCCGATCCCGGGGCTCGACGGCTGGGGCGCGATCGAGCCCTATCTTTCGCCCGGCGCGCGCGAGTTCGGCGCGAAGGCGCGGCCGTGGGCACCGCTCGTGCTGTTCGGCGTTCTGTTCCTCGTGGACGAAGCGAACCGGCTGCTGTGGCGCGCGTCCTTCGCGATCTTCGATTCCGTCGGCGGCTTCAAGCTCGCGGCCATGTACGGCCAGGACGCGTTCATGTTCTGGAAGTGAGCCTCACTGACCGCCGGGATGCTCGGTGAACCACCTGTGCGCCCGCTTCCAGACGCGTTTGAGACCGGATCGCTCGCCGAGGTAGTCACCCACCATGCCGACGACCGGCAGTTTCCCGAGTGCTCGGTGGAAGAGACGGCCTCGCGGGCGCTTTTCCAGTTCGTCCACCATGCCGAGCAACCCGCGGCCCAGCCGCCACAGCGTGCCCGCGGCGGCCTTCAGTGTGATCTTGCCGTGCTTCTTCTTCGAGTCGTCGAGTTCCTCGGTGAGCTTCGCCGCTTCGTCGTCTTCGGCGGCCTTGTCGTGTTCGGCGTGCTTTCCGGCCGCGATCACCGGGTCGATGTCGCGTTCGAAGAGCACCCACGCGATCAGCCGGACCCGGGCGCCGACGTCGGTCACGCCGTACTCCCCCGCGATCGCGCACAGCAACATCCCTTGTGACGCCGAGCCGAGCGCGTCCTGCACCGGCAACCGGTCCGCGAGCGCGCCGCCGATACCCGGGATCGCGGTGATCAGCGAAGTGAACCGGCCGACCCGGTTCACCCACCAGCTGGTCCGCTGGTAGTTCGTCATCTCCGCCCAGGCCGCGGTGCCGGGCACCTTGACCGAGGAGATCCCGTCGAGCAGTTTGTCCTTCAGTTTGGGTTTGACGCCTTCCAGCGCGTCCTCACGCCGTCCTCTGGCCTGCAGGCCGAACGGATCCGCGTCACGTAACGCGTCGACCATCGGGCCGCAGGCGCGGACGAAGGGCCGCAGCACCGCCACCACCTGGCGATCGGAAATCGCTTCACCCACTGCTGCCTCCCTTCGCGGCCTTCGCCGCGGTCCCGAATCCGCCGCCGAGGGCCAACGCGCCCGGCAACGCCCCGCCGCCGATCAGCAGCAGTGCCCGCCAGTCCTGTACCAGCACCAGATCACCACCCGGACCCGTCACACCCATCCCGAGTACGACGAGTACCCAAATGAGCAGAGGAATCACCGAAAAGGAGGGCCGGACCACTTTGGCGGTCGTCCGCACCAAGAGCGGTGTGGTGATCACGGCGAGTACGACGGTCACCGGAAACGGGGCGTCACCCAGTTTCGGCAGCACGATGCCGTCGAGCCGCAGTGGAAGGAAGAACAACTCGAGCAGCGCGAGCAGGAACGCGTCGAAGGAGAACAGAGCGAGCAACCAGCGCTGCCGCGCCGTGAGCGGCGGTGACGGCGCCGTCACTTCGCGAGACCTCCGAACAGGTCGGCAGCGGCACCCTCGACAGGCCCGTGGGCGAGCACGAAGTACTCAGACCGCGTGATCGGCTGCGCGACGTCGTTACTCAGCGCGAAGTGATCCGCGAGACGCGGTGGCGCGGGCACGCTGACCTGCGTCTCGTGTGCCCGTAGCGCGGCGGCCTTCGCCGGGAGGTACGCCCCGACGTCGAGGGCGGTCGTGATGGTCTCGTCCGATGTCACCGGCAGTTCGCCGTCTTCAGGCACCCGGAACGTCGAGCGCCCGCGCAGCGCGGCGAGCCCGGCCGCGACGGCGTCGCGAGAAGAAACGGTGTGGAACACCCGCTCGACCGACTCGGCCTTCGGTGCGGCGGCCATCGTGACCTCGTGGGCGCGGATGTGGTCGGGGTGTCCGTAACCCCCGAAAGCGTCATAGGTGACGACGACCTGAGGCCGGACGTCGTCGAGGATCTCCGCGAGCTGGGCGGCCTGCTCTTCGACGTCGCCGCCGGAGAACGCGCGTGGATGGGCCGAGGACGGCGTCCCGGCCATCCCCGAATCCCGCCAGCGGCCGATGCCGCCGAGATACCGGTGCCGGGAGACCCCGAGCGCAGCGCACGCCGACACCAGTTCGCCCGCGCGGTAGCCGCCGAGCTGATCGGCGGCCCACGAACCGAGCCCGTCGAGGGACGGCGGGATGATCTCGCCTTCCTCACCGAGAGTGCACGTGACGACAGTCACTTCAGCGCCTTCGGCCGCGTAGCGCGCGATGGTGCCGCCGGTGGTGATGCTCTCGTCGTCCGGATGCGCGTGCACGAGGAGCAATTTCGTCTTGGCGGAGATCACGGCTTGAAGACTAATTCCAACACGGCGGGCATTCCTTTATAGGGTGTCGGGAACGGAGGCCCCGAGCACCGACCTTAGTCGGGCGGCTCTCGGTTATCCTCGCGCGAGTCCGAGGCACTTTTACCGCCGAGGGCGCGCAGACACAGTCGCGGCCGATGCGCCGTGACCATATGTACCCCCACGAAGGGCATCTTGGTGAGCACTGAAGCAGCATCGTCGGACCTCGGCGGCGTGTCGGGTTCGGTTCTGTCCATCTCCGACCTGAGCGTCTCGTTCCCGACCGACGACGGCGTCGTCGACGCCGTCAAGGGCATCGGATTCGACGTCAAGCCTGGTGAGATCGTCGCGGTGGTCGGCGAGTCCGGTTCCGGCAAGTCGGTGACCTCGATGTCGGTGCTCGGGCTGCTCCCGAAAACCAGCCGGATCGCCGGCGAACTCCGCCTCGGCGAGCGCAACCTCGCCGAGCTCAAGGAGAAGGAACTCCAGAAGATCCGCGGCAACGAGGTCGCGATGATCTTCCAGGAGCCGATGACCGCGCTGAACCCGGTCTACACCGTCGGGTGGCAGCTGCGTGAGGCGCTCCGCTCGCACCAGGACATCTCGAAGGAAGCCGCCGACAAGCGCGCCATCGAGCTGCTGGAGATGGTCGGCATCCCGAACCCTCCGCAGCGCTTCAGGCAGTACCCGCACCAGCTCTCGGGCGGGCTGCGTCAGCGTGTCGTCATCGCGATGGCGATCTCGTGCGACCCGAAGGTGATCATCGCCGACGAGCCGACCACCGCACTCGACGTCACCGTGCAGGCGGAGATCCTCGGCCTGCTGCGCAAGCTGCGTGACACCCTCAACACCGCCATCGTGCTGATCACGCACGACATGGGTGTCGTGGCCGACCTCGCCGACCGCGTGGTCGTCATGTACCAGGGCAACATCGTCGAGCAGGCGCCGGTGCACGACCTGTTCGCGTCGCCGCAGGTCGAGTACACCCGCAAGCTGCTCGCCGCCGTGCCCGTGCTCGGCCAGCGTCCCGAAGGCCGCCGTCTTCTCGACGACGAGGGCATCTCCCCGGACAGCGAAGAGGCATCGAGGATCGCCGAGGACATCCGCCTCGCCGACGCCGAACTCGAAGCCGTGATCGAGGAGAGCGCACCCGCGCTCGAGATCAAGAACCTCGTGCTCGAGTACCCCGGCGGTCGCGGCCAGGCCAAGAACCGCGCCGTCGACGACGTCTCGCTGAGCATCGCCAAGGGCGAGATCGTCGGACTGGTCGGCGAGTCCGGTTCCGGCAAGTCCACCGTCGGCCGCTGCGCGATCCGCCTGCTGACCCCGACCTCGGGCACCGTGTCCATCGCGGGCAGGGACATCACGAACATGTCCAACAAGGATCTGCGCCCGCTGCGCCGGTACTTCTCCATCGTCTTCCAGGACCCGGCTTCCACGCTGGACCCGAAGATGACGATCGGCGAATCCATCGCCGAACCGATGGTGCTGCACAAGTTCCTGTCGGGTAAGGCGCTGAACGAACGCGTCACGTCCCTTTTGGACAAGGTCGAACTCGGCGGCCACTACCGCAACCGGTACCCACACGAGCTGTCCGGCGGCCAGCGCCAGCGCGTCGCCATCGCGCGGGCCCTCTCGCTGGACCCGGCGCTGCTGATCGCGGACGAGCCGACCTCGGCACTGGACGTCTCGGTGCAGGCACGCGTGCTGGACCTGTTCCTCGACCTACAGCGTTCGCTGCAGTTCGCCTGCCTGTTCATCAGCCACGACCTCGCCGTCGTCGACCTGCTCGCCGACCGTGTCGCGGTGATGCAGTACGGCAAACTGGTCGAGGTCGGCACGCGTGACCAGGTGCTGCACTCGCCGACCGAGGAGTACACCCGCCGTCTGCTGTCGGCCGCCCCGGTGGCGGACCCGGTGCTGCAGGCCGAACGCCGCGCGGCCTGGAACGCGGGCAGGCTCGCTCCGGTGGCCGACTGACCTTCTGGGCTGTGGCTGTACGTGCTGCAGTACGTGCTGCAGCCATTCAAGTACGTGAAGGCCCCCTTCCTTGCGCCAGGCGCAAGGTCACATCGGCCGTGTCGACCGACGTCCCCGAACAGCCCTTGACGGGGTAATAGACCAGCCTCGCCACTCTCGCCATAGCCGCAG
>NZ_JBFBBY010000238.1:0-9284 GCF_040682875.1 Amycolatopsis sp. NPDC051071
GCCGGTGCCGTGGGCCTCCACCAGGTCCACCTGGCTCGCCGTGAGCGCCGCGTCGGCCAGGGGCCTTCGTGTACTGGGGAAGGTGTGAAGGTCGAGTTTCTTCGGCTGAGCCGAGGGAAGGGGGCCTTCACGCGCCGTCGTGGTGTCTGGTGGTGCTGCTGGGGCTACGGGGGCTCGTGATGGCCTTCCGCGACGCGTGAGTGGCCTGCCAAGTACATGAAGGCCCCCTTCCTGTACCTAGGCGCAAGGAAGGGGGCCTTCATGTACTTCAGGCGAGCACGGGCGCCAGTACCTTCGCGCGTTCCCCCTGACCCCCGTCAGACGCGCTTCCGGTAAGCCCAGGTGGCGAGCGGGAAGAAGACCGCGATCGCGGCCGCCATCCAGATCAGCGCACCGGTCAGCGGCCCGGCGACCGCCCCGCCGTTCATCAGCCCGCGCAGCACGTCGGACATCTGCGTCACCGGGCTGATGTCGGCCCAAGCCTTCAGCCAGCCAGGCATGGTGCCGGTCGGGACGAAGACGTTGCTGCCGAAGGTCAGCGGCATCAGGACCACGAACATCAGGCCCTGCACCGCACCTGGGCTCTTCACCAGCATCCCGACGAACACCGAGGCCCAGCAGAACGACAGCGCGAACGCGATCGCCAGCACGACGGCCAGCGCGAATTCCGCCGGACCGGTCTGGATCCGGTAACCCATGATCGTCGCGACGATCATCAGCACGGTGATGCACACCAGGTACCGCACGATGTCGGCCAGCACCGCGCCGATCAGTGGCGCGGACCGGGAGATCGGCATCGCCCGGAACCGGTCGAACACGCCTTTCGTGACGTCGGTGTTGAGCGAGACGCCGACGGTCATGCTGGCCTGCAAGATGTTGAACACCATGATGCCGGGCACGATCATCTGGAGATAGCCGTCGGTGCTGCCCATGATCGCGCCACCGAAGAGGTAGACGAACATGACCAGGAAGATGATCGGCGCGATGGTGACGTCGGCCAGCTGTTCCGGGTTCTTGCGGATCTTCAGGATGCCGCGCCAGGCAAGGGAAAGCCCGTGCTGGACGCCGCTGGACAGTGAAACGCGCCGTGGCGCGGGTGCCGCGATGGTGGTCATACCAGGCTCCCTTCCGGGGTAGCGTCCTTTGTGGACTCGGTGGGCTGCTTGCCGGTCAGCGCGAGGAATACCTCGTCGAGGCTGGGCAGCCGCAGCGCCAGCTCGTCCGCGGTGATCCCGGCGTCGTCCAGCTTGCGGACCAAGGTGGAGAGCAGGACAGGGTCGGATACGGGCGCGGTCAGCAGCCCGGTGTCGTTGTCCCGCTTCGGCTGGACCCCGGTGAGCCCGGCCAGGATGCGTTCGACGGCGTCGAGGTCGGCGAGCGCGGTCGGCCGGACCTGCAGCGTCTGGCCGCCGGTCCGCCGCTTGAGCTCGTCGGCGCGCCCGTTCGCCACGACGAGGCCCTTGTCGAACACCGTGATCGTGTCGGCGAGCTGATCGGCTTCTTCCAGGTACTGGGTGGTGAGCAGCACCGTCGTCCCGTCCCCGACCAGCCTCCGGATCACGGCCCAGACCTCGTTGCGTGCGTGCGGGTCGAGCCCGGTGGTCGGCTCGTCCAGGTAGAGCACCTTGGGACGGCCGACCAGGCTCGCGGCGAGGTCGAGCCGCCGCCGCATCCCGCCCGAGTAGGTCTTGATCGAGCGCCCGGCGGCGTCGGTCAGCTCGAACCGCTCCAGCAGATCGGCGGCCCGCTTCTTCGCGTCCGCCCTGGAGAACTCCAGCAGCCTGCCGATCAGGACGAGGTTCTCCGTACCGGAGAGGTCCTCGTCCACCGACGCGTACTGCCCGGTCAGCCCGATCATGCTGCGGACCGCCATCGGGTTCTTGACGACGTCGTAACCGAATACGCTCGCGTGGCCGCGGTCCGGCCGGATCAAGGTGGCCAGGATCCGGACGGCGGTGGTCTTGCCCGCGCCGTTCGGCCCCAGCACCCCGACCACCTTGCCCGACGGCACCTCCAGGTCGACCCCGTCGAGCGCCTTCGTCTCCCCATAGTGTTTGACCAGGCCCTCGGCCCTGATCGCGTACGACATGTTTCCTCCTGTGGATCTCGCCCCACGGACAAAGATGCACTCGCCGCCTGTCAGACCGCGCACAGCGCGCTGGCAGAACCGGCCGGACGCTGATAAGCGCTGGTAGGCGCGGTGTGAGGAGCTTGTGAAGGTGTTGTGGAGACCGCCGTCAGTGTGCCCGTGATCGGCATACTCGACGGCATGGTGATCGAAGAACGGGTGGCCCCGCGTACCAGGAACAAGCTGGTCAGCGGGCTGCTGATCGGCGCGGTGGTGCCGTTCGCGGTGCTGACGGTGATGCGGCTGGTGGGGTACGACGGCAACGCCTACACGATCGCGGCACTCGCGCTGACGCCGTACGCCGGCATCGCGACATTGGTGCTGGCCGGGCTCGCGATGGGGCTGCGCCGCTGGTGGACCGGTGCTGTCGCGCTGGTGCTGACGTTCACGATCGCCGCGCTGGTGCTGCCCCGCACGTTCGAGAACGAGCAGAAGGCGCTCGGCGGGAAGCACGTCCGCGTACTGGCGTCGAATATGCTCGGCGGCCAGGCGGACCCGGCGATGCTCGTCGGATACGTGAAGGAACACCAAGTCGACGTCCTGAGCCTGACGGAGATGACGCCCGAGGCGGTCACCGGGCTGGAGCGCGCCGGGTTGTTCCAGGTGCTGCCGTTCCAAGTACTGCATCCGGCGGAGTGGGCGTCGGGCTCCGGGCTGGTGTCGAAGTACCCGCTCACGCCGCTGAAGCTGAGCGGGAAATCGGACCGTAAACAGCCGAGCGCGAGCGTGGACCTCGGCGACGGCGTGCGGATCGAGGTCGTCGCGGTCCATCCGGCGGCGCCGATGTGGGACAGGCACGCCTGGGTCGACGAGGCCAAGGACCTGCCCTACGCCGACGCCGAGCACGACATCCGGATCCTGGCGGGCGACTTCAACGCCACCTTCGATCACTCACTCTTCCGTGAACTGCTGACCAGGGGATACGTCGACGCGGCCGATCAGCTGGGCCGTGCGTTCGACGGCACCTGGACGAACGGGGTGGTGCCGCCGGTGCCGATCGACCACGTGCTGGCGGACAAACGGGCGGCCATCGCGGACTTCAAGGTGCTGGAGACCCCGGGCAGCGATCACGACGCCGTCTACGCCGAAATCGTGCTGCCTTAAGTGCGAGTTACGTGCTCAAGCACGCGAGTTACGTGTTCAAGCACGCGAGTTACGTCCTTGAGCACGCGAGTTACGTGCTTGAGCACGCGAGCAGGGCGTCCAGTGCCTTGAGGGTGTCGAGGCCGTTGCTTGCGAGAGAGACGCCGCGGTCGTGCCGGATCCGCGGTTCGCGGGGGTTGATCCGGATCAACGCGCCGGTCGCGGCGCTGGCCAGCTCCGAGTAACGCCGCACCGTCGGCACGGCCTGCCCGGCGCCGAGTTCCACCACCACGAGGTCGCGATGCGCGCGCCGCCACGCGGTCAGCTCGTCGAGCTGGGCCTGGCTGCGTCGCTCCAGCCAGTCGTAGTCACCGAACATCAGGATGTTGGGCCGCGCGAGACCGCCGCAGCGCGGGCACGACGGCAGCGGTTCGATGGCACGCATCGTGTCCTCGTCGATCGGGACGTCGACGTCGTCCGCCCGCCAGATCTCGCCGGAGCATCTGGTCAGGCATTGCAGGTGGTGGATGGACCCGTGCGCCTCGGCGACGTGCGGGTACCCCGCCTTCTGGAACTGTCCGTCCACATTGGACGTGAACGCGCGGATGCCGCCGGGTTTGCCCGCGCCCCAGGACCGCAGGAGCCGGAAGCCCTCATGCGGCACGGTGGCGCGGTACAGCGCGAGCCGGTGCCCGTAGAAACCCCAGGCCAGCTGGGGATCTTCGGCGAAATGCCGAGGGTCGGCAAGTTCGACGAAGCTGATGCCCAGCCGCTCGTACGGCGGATAGGCCGTCCAGAAACCCTCATCGCCCCGGAAATCGGGCAGGCCGGAGTCGACGCCCATTCCGGCGCCGGCGCAGACGAGCAGCGCGCCGGCGCCGTCGATCAGTTCCGCGGCTTTTTCGAGTTCACTCACCCGGCTTCGAAGCCTGGACGACCTCGAATTCCAGCAGGTTCGCGCCGGACGAGACCGGCTTCGCGCGCTCGCCCGCGTGCGCCTCGCGTGCCGGACCGGCCGCCCACGCCTGGTAGGCCTCTTCGGACTCCCACTTCGTGTAGACGAAGTAGCGCGTCTCGCCGGAGACCGGCCGGAGCAATTCGAAGCCGAGGAAACCGGGCTGGTTGTCGACGGCGTGCAGCCGCGCCGCGAACCGCTTCTCCAGTTCGGGGCCTGCGCCTTCGGGAACCTCGATCGCGTTGATCTTCACCACTGCCATGCCGCCAGCCTACGGTGAAACTGTTTAGCACCACCAGGGCGAGACACTCGTCGACAAGGAGCTTTCGCCGTCGGCTCGCGGCGGTCGTTCGACCTGGTCATCGGTGCCGACGGCCTGCACTCGGGCGTCCGGGCGCTGGCCTTCGGCGACGAGTCGCGCTTCACGAGCCTGGCGTTCGTCGGCGCGTACGTCCTCGCCGGGGAACTCGCCACCGACTTCGACACCGGACTGAAGCGGTACGAGACCGTCATGCACGAGTTCGTCGAGAAGACGCAGGACGTGGTGAGCGGCATCGACCTGCCGGACTACGCGACCCGGCCTCACCGCAAGTAGAGGACTAAACGCGGCAGTGGCAGTGGCAGGAGCCGAGGTCAGCCCCGCAGGGTGCCGGGCAGCAGCTCGGCGTCCGGAGGGATCACCGTGCCGTGGAACCACGCGTCGAAGAACGGCCGCAGGTCCTGTTCCGAAAGCTTGATCGTGAACGCCTCGAAGTCCGCCCAAGACGCGTTCGCGTTCCGATAAGCCGCCGGCCACTCCTTCATCAGCCGGGCGAACGCGCCTTCGCCGATCTTCCGCCGCAGTGCGTGGATCGCGAGGATCCCCTTGTCGTAGACGCCGTGGAATTCCTGCCCGGCACCCATGTCGACCAGCTTCGGCGTCCAGAAATCGGCGCTGCCCCGCATGATCTCCAGCGCGGCGCGAAAGCGGTCGTCGAGGTTCTCGTTGTCTCGCGATTCCTGCCACATCCACTGCGCGTACGACGCGAGGCATTCATTGAGGCAGACGTCGGACCACGAATTCAGCGTCACCGAATCGCCAAACCACTGGTGTGCGGTTTCGTGCACGACGGTGATCAGGTCGGCCCATTTCGCGTAGGTGGGCCTGGTCTGGGTCTCCAGCGAGAAGTGGATTTCCTCGTTCAGGTAGATCCCACCCGCCGCGTCCACCGGGTACGGCCCGAATTTCGACGTCAGGAAGCCGATGATCTCCGGCAGCCGCCTGCCGGTGTCGCGCCGGTCCTCCGCACCCGGCGCGTACGCGTTGACCAGCGGGGTCCCGTCCGGCAGCGACATCCGGTCGACGGTGAACTTGTCGATCGCCACCGTCGTCAGGTAGGCGGCCACCGGGGTGCGTTCCTGCCAGGCCGTGGTGGTCCAGCCGTTCGCCGACGTCTGCTGGATCTCACGTCCGTTCGAAATGACGGTCCAGCCGTCCGGCACCCGCGCGGTCAGGTTGAACATCGCCTTGTCGCGCGGGGTTTCGTTGACCGGATACCAGAACGACGCCGAATGCGGCTCGCCGACGATGAACGCGCCGCCGTCCTTCGACTTCTGCCAGCCGTTCTCGCTGCCACCCGCGCGTGGCGTCGCCGACGGGTCGCCGCCGTAGACCACCTTCGTGTGAAAAGTGCTTCCGTTCCGGATCGGGTCGGCGGGCGTCACCACCAGCTCGAACGAGCCTTCGCGGGTGAACTTCACCGGTTTTCCTTCCACTTCAACGGATCGTACTTCCAAGCCGCGTAAGTCCAAGTTGTACCGATTGAGGTCCTGTGTGGCTTTCGCGATGATCGTCGTGTCGCCGTCGAGACGCCCTTTCGCGGGGTCATAAGTGATCCCGACCTGGTACTCGACGGCGTCGTAGCCACCGTTTCCGTCCATCGGGTAATACGGGTCACCCGCGCCGGACGCACCCGGCGCCGGGTGCATCGGCGGCGGAGGAGGGGGCGCGGCCGGAGGATCATCGACACTGCAACCGATAATCAGGGCGCCGACGACTCCCAGGACCAGACCGGCGACGGGGACACGGCTGCGCATGGAGGGGAGCTTAGTGGTGATTCACCGCGACGGGTTGATCACTTTCGGCGGCGATGGGCCGCCGATCGTCCTCCTGCACGGGTTGATGGGCAGGGCGACGACGTGGTGGCGGGTCGCCGGAAGGCTCGAACCGTACGGACGTGTCCACGGCTTCGACGCACGCGGCCACGGGCGTGGACCACGCGGAGGGCCTTGGCGCACCGAACGATTCGCCGACGACGTCGCCGCGCTGCTGCGGACGTTCGACGAGCCCGCGGTCCTGATCGGACATTCCATGGGCGGCCTGCACGCCTGGGTCACCGCGGCGCTCCACCCGGACCTCGTGCGTGCCGTGGTGTGCGAGGACTTCGCGCCGGACCAGCGCGGGCGGACCGTGGACGACTGGCGCGGCTACTTCGAATCGTGGCCGGTCCCGTTCCGTTCGCTGGCACACGTCCGCGCGTTCTTCGGCGACACTGGCGACTACTTCGTCGAATGCGTCGAAGAACGCGAGGACGGCTACCACCTGATCGCCTCGCTCGCGGATCTGTACGACATCGCGGCGGAATGGGGACGCCGCGATTTCTGGGAGTACGTCGAACGAGTGAAATGCCCGCTACTGGCGATCGAGGGCGAGCGGACGGCGATGCCGCACGGGCAGCAGGCGGAACTCGCGGCCCGCGTACCCGGCGGCCTCGGACGGCACATCGTCGTCGAGGGCGCCGGACACGTCGTGCATGACGAAGCACCCGAGACCTACCTCGGTGCCGTCGAAGCGTTTCTCTCCGACGTCATCGGGTAGGTCCCGGAGCCGCACGCTCAGCCCTTGGCCAGCTGGGCGTCGATCCATGCGCGCAGCCGCGCCTCACCCGGGTAGCCGACGTTCCGCGAGGACGGCGGCTCGGCGCCGTCGCGGGAGGAGCGCTCGTCGGCGGGCTGCTGCTGCGGCTGGGAACGTCTCTGCTTCCGTGGTGCGCGGCCGTCGTGGTGCTCCTGCCGCTGCTGTTCAGCCGGCGAGCTGTGCCTTCAACGCCCGCGGGTCGGAGCCGGGTCCCACGATGAGCGGCCAGACGTCGGAGCCGAGGAACCCGGTCTCGTCGGTCTCCGCGGTCGCGCCGCAGGCGTCGCGTACCAGCCCGTTCTTCGCGGCCACCGCCGCGACGGCGTCCTTCGTGGACTGACCGAACACGCCGTCGATCGGGACGGCGAATCCTCGTGCCCGCAGGAGTTCCTGCGCCGTCCGCACTCGCGGTCCGGTGTCACCGGGTTTGAGCAGCGGCCATTCGGGCAGGTCCGCCTTCGGTGACGCCGAGCCGAGCAGCCTCCCGACCGCGGTGCGCAACTCCGGAAGCCGGTTGTACAGCACGGTTCCCGGGCATTCCGTCGAGTTGAAGTCCCGGTGTCCCTTGATGAACGCGGGTGCGATCCCGTACTGCGACGCGATGTACGCGACCATCTTCACCAGCGAGTCCCACAGCGCCGGCGTGACGTCTTCCTTGCTGTAGAGGCCCTCGTTCTCGATCCCGATGCAGGTGCTGTTGTTGTTGCCGACATTCGCGCCAAGCACGTGCTGGGTTCCGCCGCGCAGGATCTCCAGGCTGCGGTGGCGCCCTTCGGTGAGGTACCCGCCGCGGCTGTTCGTGAACTGCTGGCCGCTGTCCACCCAGCCACGTGTGTCCATGTGGAAGTTCTGGATCGACCGGGACGCCCAGAACGCGTGCTCCAGCGTGTAGTCGGTGACGTTGCCCGGATCGACCGTATGGTGCACGACGATGTACGTCGGCTTGTGGTTCTCCACCACGATCGAGCCGTTCGGCGGCCGCGCGTTCCACGCGGCCGTGCCGTAGATCTGCGGTTCTTGTACCCCGGGCGCCGCTGCCGCGGCGGAAACCGTATGTGTCCCCAGTAGCCCGACGGCACTCGCCGTCAGGCCGCCCTTGAGCGCGGTACGTCGGTCGAAGTCGGCCACGGGCGTAGCTCCCATCATGCGCTTTGGCCGGAAAGCTAACCCGCCATCGTGCCGAAGACAACCATTGACCAACTTTTGTTGTAATGCGTCAGTGTTCGCCAGGGAGTGCGAACAGGCCGTCCCCGGTCTGTTCGAGCAGGCCGTCGACCAGCAGGGAGTCGAGGCAGCGGTCGCGCTGCCCGGATTCGTGCCAGACGAGATCGAGCCGCGCTTTTTCGACCGGGCCTTCGGTGCCGCGCAGGACGTCGAGCAGCAGCCCGCGCACCTGACGGTCGGTCCCGGCGAACTTCTGGACCTGCTTCGCGGGCCCGGCGTAGGCCGGTTTGCCCGCGTGCTGCCAGGCGCAGTCGTCATAAATCGGGCAATCCGCGCAGCGCGGCGACCGGGCCGTGCAGACGAGTGCGCCGAGTTCCATCAACGCCGCGGAGAGCTTCGCGGCCGGTGCGTCTTCGAGTGGCAGCAGGACCTCGACGTCGGCCATGTCGCGCGTGTTCGACGGCGGCCCGGCGTCACCCGCGCCGTGCACCGCCCTCGCCACCACACGCCGGACGTTCGTGTCCACCACCGGCGCCCGCTTGCCGTAGGCGAAGGCCGCGACCGCGCGGGCGGTGTACGCGCCGATGCCAGGCAGCGCGAGCAGAGTGTCCACATCGGACGGTACGACGTCGCCGTGCTTCTCCGCGATGACCGCCGCCGCGGCGTGCAGCCGCAACGCGCGCCTCGGGTAGCCGAGCTTGCCCCAGGCACGCACGACCTCACCCTGCGAAGACGCCGCCAGCGCCGACGGCACCGGCCAGCGCGTCATCCATTCGAGCCAGATCGGCTGGACGCGTGCGACCGGCGTCTGCTGCAACATGATCTCGCTGACCAGCACACCCCAGGCGGTGCATTCCGGCTCACGCCAAGGCAGGTCGCGTCCCACTTCGCCGAACCACTCGATCAGCACATCCGCGTCGACGCCCACCCGGCCAGCTTAAGAGGCGGCTCGTCCAAGTACCTGAAGGCCCCCTTCCTTGCGCCTGGCGAAGGGGTATTCGCGCGTGGAGCTGGACCGGTCGTCGGAGCCGACGGTGCTCTGAGCGTCCATAATGGAC
>NZ_JBFBBY010000239.1:0-9262 GCF_040682875.1 Amycolatopsis sp. NPDC051071
CCGCTTCGGTGAGAGTTCGTGCGCGGCGCGCGGTGTGTCATGAGGGGTCCCCATAGGACGAAATTTGTCCTATGGGGACCCCTCATGACATACGGGACGACGACGAGACAGAAAGTTCTCTGGAGACGACGTACGCCGCCCACCCGATACTTAACTCTGGAGTTCCCGCAGCGTCGTGACGGCGCGCAGCACCTCGCCGAAGGTGGTGTAGAGCGGCGCCAACCCGAACCGCAGCACGTCGGGCGGCCGGAAGTCCCCGATCACGCCGCGGTCGATCAGGGCCGCCATCGTCTTGGCCGCGTCGTCGTCGGTGATCGAGATCTGGTGCCCGCGCCCGGCGTCGCGTGGGGTCAGGATCGTGGCGCCGCCGAGGAGTTCGTCCGCGCACCGGAAGAAGAAATCACCGAGCGCGAGGCCCTTTTCCCGCAGCAGACCGCGATCGACGCCGTCCCAGACGTCGAGCGCCGCGTCCAGCGCGAGCAGCGACAAGATGTCCGAGGTGCCCGAGCGGCCACGCGCGATCCCGGCGTGCGCCTCGTACGCGCCGCGCATCGCGAACGGATCGCGGTCCCCGGCCCATCCGGCCAGCGGCTGATCGAACCGGTCCAGCCATTTCGTTGACACATAAAGGAAAGCGGGCGAACCAGGGCCGCCGTTGAGGAATTTGTAGGTGCAGCCGACGGCGAGGTCCACCCCCGCCGCGTCGAGTTCGACCGGGAGCGCGCCGACGCTGTGGCAGAGGTCCCAGAGCGCCAGCGCCCCGGCGCGGTGCAGTGCCCCGGTCAGCCCGGCCAGGTCGTGGGCGCGTCCGGTGACGTAGTCGACGTGGTTGATCAGCGCGACGGCCGTCCGCTCGCTGACCTCACCCGGCATCTCCTCGGCGACGACCCGGCGCACCGTGCGTCCGGTCAGCCGGGCGGCCTCGTCGGCGATGTAGCCGTCGGTCGGGAAGGTGTCGGCGTCGACGAGGATCTCGTCGCGGCCCGGGTTGAGCCGGACGGCGGCGACCAGCGCCTTGAACAGATCCACGGTGGTCGAGTCCGCCACGACGACCTGCCCCGGAGCGGCCCCCACCAGCGGCGCGATCCGCTCGCCGACCCGCACCGGCGCTTCCCACCAGCCCTCGGACCAGGACCGGATGAGCCGCCCGCCCCACTGCTCGCGGACGACGGCGGCGAGCCGCTCCGCCACGTGCTTCGGCGGCGCGCCCAGTGAATTGCCGTCGAAGTAGGCGACGTCCGCGTCGAGGTCGAACTCGTTTCGCTTGTGCGCCAAGGGATCAGCGGCGTCCAGCGCCGCGGCCTCGGCTACGAGATCAGTCACGGCGGTAATCGTCGGCGAGTGTGTTCCAGAAGTCCAGCCCGAACCTCACGTGGCCGCGAAGTCCTTTTCGGACAGCCATCCGGCGTCGAGCGCCGCCCGGCCGGTCCGTGTCGGCGACTGACGCGCCGAAAACGGAAAAGGTGGACATTTCGCGTAGCCCAACCGTGGCCGCGATTCTCTATCCAGCGCTGACCAGAGCCCCTACAGTGTGGCTGATCAGGCAGCATCGAGGAGGCCAGCGTTGACCACCCAGCCGACCGTCGCCGAGCAGATCGAAGGCCAGACCATCCCCGCCCTGCTTCACCGCAACGCACAGGAGTTCGGTGAACTGCCGGCGGTCACGTCACTCGACATCGAGGGCAAGCCGACCCTGAACTGGGGCGAGTTCCGCACCGCGATCGCGGAGGTGTCGCGCGGGCTCGCCGGGCTCGGGCTCGGCACCCGCGACCGGATGCTGATCATGGCGCCGAGCAGTCCCGAACACCTGATCGCCGACCTCGCCGCGGCACATCTCGGCGCGATCCCCTGCACCGCGTACGCGACGCTCAGCCCGGAGCAGATCGGGTTCGTCGCCCGGCACAGCGCCGCCGGCATCGTCGTACTCGCCGGTGCCGACGAACTCGGCCGCTGGTCGCAGGTCCTCGACGACCTCCCCGCGCTGCGGCATGTCGTCGTCCTCGACGAGTCCGTGATTCCCGCGGACGACAAGCGTTTCCTCTCGTTCGCGGACTTGCGCGCGGCGGGCGCCGAGGCGCACTCGGCCGATCCGGAGGCGTTCGAGACGGCGTGGTCCGCGATCACCCCGGACGACCCGCTGTCGATGATCTACACCTCCGGCACCACCGGCGACCCCAAGGGCGTCGTGCTGTCCCACCGCAACGCGATTTACCAGGCCAGCGCGGTCATGCGGCTGCACGAGTCGCCCATGCACGCCACGAACATCGCGTATCTGCCGCTCGCGCATATCGCCGAACGTGAACTGTCGATCTACATGCCGATCGTGTGGGCCGGGCACGTGCACACCGTCGGCAACCCGGCCGGCGTCGTCGGCGCGCTGGGCCAGGTGCACCCGAAGAGCTTCTTCGGTGTTCCGCGGGTGTGGGAAAAGATGGTCGCGGGGCTCAAGAATTTGCTCGGTTCGCTGCCGGAGGACAAGCGGAACGGGCTGATCGGCGCCAACGAACTACTGCAACAGGGCTACAAACTGCGCAGTGACGGCAAGGAGGTTCCGCCGGAACTGGCGGAGAAGATCGCGCGGACCGACGCGGCCGCACTCGCGCCGGTGCGGGCCATGCTCGGCCTGGACCTGGTCGAGGTCGCCTCCGGCGGCGCCGCCGCGCTACCGGTCGAGATCCTGTACTTCATGGCCGGGCTCGGCGTCGAAATCCAGGAGGTCTGGGGCCTTTCCGAGACCACCGGCGCGGTCACCTCCAACACGCTGTCGGACTTCAAGGCCAGCAGCGTCGGCCGCCCGCTGGAAGGCATCGAGGTGAAGGTCGCCGAAGACGGCGAACTCCTCGTCCGCGGCGCGATCGTTTTCCTCGGCTACCTGCAGGAGGACGGCTCGATCAAGCCGGACGTCGACGCCGACGGCTGGCTCGCCACCGGCGACATCGGGACCATCGACGAACGCGGCTTCGTCACGATCACCGACCGCAAGAAGGAACTGATCATCACGTCGAGCGGGAAGAACATCGCCCCGACGAAGATCGAGGGCCTACTCAAGGAACATCCGCTGATCGGGCAGGCGGTCGCGATCGGCGAGAAACGGCCGTACGTCACCGCTCTGATCGTCGTCGACGACGAGATCGCGCCGGGCTGGGCGACCGCGAACGGCATCCAGCTCACCGAAGGCGAATCGCTCGCCGACAACGCGCAGGTGCGCGCCGAGATCGAGAAGGCCGTCGAGGCGGCGAACGCGCGGCTGGCGCGGATCGAGCAGATCAAGCGGTACCACGTGCTCCCGAAGGCGTGGACGCCCGAAAGCGGTGAGGTGACCCCGACGCTGAAACTGAAGCGGCGGATCATCAACGACCGGTACGCGCCGTCGATCGCGGACCTGTACCCGGCCGACGCCCCCGTGCCGACCGCCGGTTCCTGAGGCAAGCCAAGTCGCGACCGGCACTTCGGGTTCTTGAGAAGTAATCCAACGTGACGTGGTGCCTGGCCCACTGTGACCAGCCTGTCCGCCGGGCCCGCACCCAGGGCGAACCCGAAACTCGCGTGCTTGAGCCCGTAACTTGGTGTGCGCGGTCTGAGCACGCGAGTTACGCCTTCAAGCACGCGAGATCCGCCTTCAAGCACGCGAGTTACGCCTCCAAGCACGCGAGATCCGCCTTCAAGCACGCGAGTTACGCCTTCAAGCACGCGAGTCCCTTCCACGGCTGCCCCACCTCGCTCGGCCCAATCCCCGAAAGGGCTCGCCACCAGGGCACCGCCGCTGCTAACTTGCCGCCGTGGATCTCTTCTCCCGCTCTTGGGCGGCGTTGCTCGCCGCCGTCGCCGAAACCCCCGACGAAGACTTCGCCAAACCGTCCGGCTGCGCCGGCTGGCTGGTGCAGGACCTGGTGTGTCACTTGGTGATCGATGCCCAGGACGTCCTCATCACCCTCGCCACCCCCGCCGAAACGGAACCGACCCGCAACGCGGTCACCTACTGGGAGGTCGGCAGCACGCCACCCACCGGCGAGGATCCGCTCGACGCGCTGATCGTCCGCCTCGCCGCCGCGTACCAGGACCCCAAGCTGCTCAAGTTCCACCTCGACGACGTCGGTTCGGCCGCCGGTCGCGCGGCGGAACTGGCCGATCCCGGCATGCGGGTCGGCACCCGCGACGTCGTCCTTTCCGCGGGCGACTACCTGAGCGCGTATGTCCTCGAATGGACGCTGCACCACCTCGACCTGGTCGCACATCGGTCGCAGGTCGCCGGACCGTCCGACGCGAGCCTCGCCAAGACGCGGCAGATCCTCGAACAACGCACCGGGGAGAAGTTCCCCGGCTCGTTCTCCGACACCGACGCGCTCCTGGTCGGCACCGGACGCCGCGAAGCGACCGACGCGGAGAAGACCGAACTGGGCGAACTGGCCGCGAAGCTACCGTTCGTCGTGGGCTAAGTGGTCGGTTTCGGAAGTCCTTCGGGTCTCGACGGACTTCCCAAACCAGCCACTAAGCGGTCCGGGTCGACTCCGTCCACTTCCGCAGCCGGGGCGGGACACGCTTTTCGAGGCCGTAGTTCTCCAGGTGCGCGCTGAAGACCTCGTCGAAGGCGCGCTGCACGGTCTCGGTGTCCCAAACCGGCCGCTCGAGAATGGGCTGCTTCAGGTACGGCTGCCCCATGATGTGCAGTTGCGGCCCGTTGCACCGGATCATCTGCCCGGTGATGCCGTCGGATCCGGCGCCGAGCAGGAACAGCACGACCGGCGCGATCCGCGACGGCGTCCGGTCCGGCGGGCACGACCGCAGCGATCGTTCGGACTTCCACACCATCCGGGTGTGCGCGAGCGGACAGACCGCGTTCACCCGGATCCCGCTCTCCTCCAGGTCGAGCGCCCACGAGTAGGTCAAGGACGCGACGGCGCCCTTGCTCGCCGCGTACACGCCGAGTTTGCGCTGCCCGAGCGACGCCCCGGACGAGATGTTCACGATCGAGCCCGGCTTCCCCCGCGTCACCATCGCCTTGATCGCGGCCAGCCCGGTGTACATGACGCCGAGGACGTTGACCTCGACCAGCTCACGAGCCTGCTCGACGTCGTCCTCCCACGGCAACGCCTCGTAGTTCAGGCCCGCGTTGTTGACCAGCCCGTCGATCGCACCGAACTCGGTGAGACAGAGATCGACGATCTCCTGCGCCTGCCTCGGATCCGCGACGCTGTGCCCGCTGGCGACCGCCCTTCCCCCGAACCGGCGGATGTTCTCCGCCGTCCGCACCGCCAGTGCCTCATCGATGTCGTTGACCACCACGGCGCCGCCCGCGCGCGCCACATGCACCGCGAACGCCTCGCCGAGACCCCGCCCTGCCCCGGTCACGACAACGGCCTTGTCGTCGAGCAAACCGTTCATCGCCTTCACCCCTTTTGCCCGGCCGGCCTCCACCTCCAGACCGGTCTCACTTCAGTGTTGGCCCATTCGGCCCAACCCGGACTCCGGCGGCGACGAACGGCAGCCCGGGTGCGCCGAGCGAGTGCGGATCGATCGGCGCGCGGATACCCGCGGACGAGTCAGCCCGGCGTCACCAACCGGTCAGACGGCGTAACTCGATCGGCGCAACAGTCGAGGGATTCGCCGGACTTCTATTCGTCTCCCTGTAGCCAGAGGCATACTGAACGTCGAACAGCGGGTCATTTACTGTGACTCCCTCGACGGCCACGTAACAGGGCGCGCGAGAATGCGAGGGAGCTAAGTTCACCCGATCGGGGGGAGGTGGTCACGCAGTGGAGACGAACGCGGCACCGCGGATGACCGCCGCACTGGCGAACCGCGAGTTCCGCGCACTCTGGCTCGCCGAAGTGCAGTCCCTCATCGGGGACCAGCTCACCATCGTCGCGCTGGCGATCCTCGTCTACGACCGCACCGGCTCCGCACTGCTGTCGGCGGTGGTCTACTCGCTGACCTTCCTGCCCGCGCTGGCCGGCGGCCTCGGCCTCTCCCAGCTGGCCGACCGCTACCCGCGCCGCACCGTCCTCGTCTTCGCGTCGCTGATCCAGGCCGTGCTGATCGCGATCATGGCGATCCCCGGCACCCCGCTCGCCGTGCTGTGCGGGCTGGTGGTGCTGGCGCGCCTGGCGAACGCACCCGGCAACGCCGCGCAGAACGCGCTCACCCGCGAGGTGTTCACCGACGACGACCTCTATCTCAAAAGCCAGGACATCCGCGGTATCTCCACCAACACCGCCATGCTGCTCGGCCTCGCCGGCGGCGGCCTGCTGGTGTCGCAGGCCGGGGTGAGCTGGGCGCTTGCGCTCGACTCGGCGACGTTCCTGCTGAGCGCGGCCTTGGTCCGGCTGTGGGTCTCCCGGCGCGCGGCGGCGTCCGATGGCACCGGCAGCTGGTTCGGCGCGGTGAAACGCGTCTTCGGCAACCGTCACCTGCGGGTACTGGTCTGGTTCTCGTGGCTGGTCGGCCTCGCCGTCATCCCCGAGGGGCTCGCCGCACCGCTCGCGGCGGAGATGGGCGTCGGGAAACAGGCGGTGGGCTGGCTGCTGGCCGCGGATCCACTGGGATTCGTCATCGGCGCGTTCCTGCTGTCGAAATTCGTCTCGGCGGAACAACGGCGAAAGTTGCTGGGTGTGCTCGCGGCACTACCAATGGTCGCCCTGATCGCCTTCGTGCTCAAACCGGGACTGATTCCGGCATTGCTGCTCTTGGCGGCAGCGGGGGCGGCGGGGGCGTACCTGATCACGGTGAGCGCCACGTTCATCACGTGGGTCCCGAACGAGCTTCGGGGTGGTGCGGGTGGGGTGTACCGCACGGGGTTGCGGGTAGCTCAGGGAGTAGGGGCGGGACTCGGCGGGCTCGCCGCCGATCGGCTCGGGTCCGCGACTTCGGCCATCGCCTTGGCCGGTGTGGTCGGCCTGCTGCTGGCCGTGCTGGTCGCATTCAGCTGGGGGCACATCAACGGATCCAGTCCGGAACCGCTGATGTCATGAGGAATCCACACTGGACGACCCCTGGGGCGGCACGGCCACCCGGCGGGTTCGTACTCGGAAATCTCGACGACGGGTCACTGCTGGAACACCTGGGTCCTCGGTACAGGGACGAAAAGAAACGGCTCTGGATCAGAAGTCACGGCTCGACACGGTCACACACCTCCCGGGCACCTCGTTGCGAACTAATACCTTGCTCGGGCTCAGAAGTCACGACTGGACACTATCGGTCACCCCTTCCACACGGCGTCTCGAAAAACATTCAGCTGTCAAGATCAGAAATCGCGGGACACGATTGCCACCTCCGGTCCGTGTGCGCGGGCAAGGCGAGTCGGGGGCACACCCGCACAGCCACCCTTGCCGGTGTCGAACAACTGATGCGATGGGATGATACCGGCCTTGGAATACGAACGGTGTCTCAGTCGGTACCGGTGAGATTACTCAGCCGTGCCGTCCGCGCGGAAAAGAGGTAGCAATTGCCAGCCGAGACCGGCGACCGTCGCCAGCACGGCGACGGCACCGGCGATCTTGACGAGCGAGCGGGCCGGTCCGCCGCGGCGAGCGGTGTGCCGGTGACCGAACGCGGGCAGGCAAGCCCGGAAGGTGACCAGGCCGAACCCCCGCAACGCCATCCGTACGACCCCAGGGCGTGGGCGCTGTGGCAGCGGCCGAAGCGGTTCATCGCGTTCCTTTTCGCCATGGAAGCGATCGGAATCGCGATCATGGTCGTCGCGACGATGAATTCCCCGACACCGGAAAGAACAGACTTGGTCCGTTTCGCCATTCTCGCCGTCGGGGCGACAGCGCATATTCAGCTGACCCAGCGGCAAGAAGAAAGGCGACGCGACCGGAGTCGCACCGTCCTCATCGACCTCACCGCCGTCTGGACCTTCCCGGCCGCGGTGATCCTGCCGCTTTCATTGACACTTTCCATTATCGCACTCGTGCGGATCCAGCATTGGTTCATCGCCCGCCGTCCCGCGCACAACTTCGTGTTCTCGTCGGTCACCCACGGCGTTTCGGTGACTTTGGCATCGCTCACCTTCGACGCTTTCGGGCCGCATGAATGGGGTCTGATTTCCGGCTGGGGCACCCTCGGCGAATTCGGCGTCCTGATCATCACCGGGATGGTCTTCGAAGCGGTGCAGATCGCCTACATCGGCGGCATCCTCGCGATCAGTTCGCCGAAGCGGCCGACGGTGTCGACCGTGCTCGGCAATACGGCGGACAACCTGCTGGAAGCCATCACGATCGGCCTCGGCGCGGTGACCGCGGTACTGCTGTTGATCATGCCGCCGATGGTGATCGTGATGGCCGTGGTGACGGTGGTGTTCAATCGCCTCGCCGAGATCGACCAACTGCAAAACGACGCGCGGACGGACCCGAAAACCGGTGTTCTCAACATGCGCGGATGGTCGGAGTCGGCCGATCGGGCACTCGGAAGGACTGCCCGATCGGACGACAACCTGGCACTTCTGATGATTGATCTCGACCACTTCAAGTGGATTAACGACACATATGGACACCCCGCGGGCGACGACGTCCTGCGTGATGTGGCACAGAAATTGGACGAGGTCACCCGGCCCGCCGACCTCGTCGGCCGCTTCGGCGGCGAAGAATTCCTCGTACTTCTGCCGGATATCGACGAAACCGCCGCGAAACTCGCCGCCGAGCGAGTGCGTAGTGCAATCGCGGAACTTCATATAGTGACTACCGACAAACGCGGCAGCCGGGTCACCATCTCGGGCCGGACGACGTCGATCGGGGCCGCTCTGTTCCCCCGCCACGGCGAAACCCTGGAGGAACTCCTGCACGCCGCCGACGCCGCCGTTTACGTGGCCAAGGAGAACGGCCGGAACCAGGTGCGGTTCGCCCAGGACCTGGACCGATCCGCTCCTCCGCCTCCCTCCGCCGAGGCCTCTTAACACCCCCTTCGCCGCAAGACCGCGCCCCGCAAGCCATCCCCGGCGCACCGGGCCGTGCCTGGTCGGGTGTCGTGAGTGAAAGGTCTCTTGCCTAGGTACAGGAAGGCCCCCTTCCTGTACCTAGGCGCAAGGAAGGGGGCCTTCATGTACTGGGGGAAGGTGTGAAGGTCGAGTTTCCTCGGCTCAGCCGAGGGAAGGGGTCCTTCACGCGCCGCCGTGGTGACTGGTGGTGCTGCGGGGGCTCGTGATGGCCTTCCGGGACCGGTGAGGGGAACCTTGAGGGACTCTGGGTCCCTCAAGGAGTCCTCCAAGGACCGGCCACTACCCAGCTCACCCGCCGTAGATACCTAAACACCCTTCGTTAGAACGACC
>NZ_JBFBBY010000240.1:0-9203 GCF_040682875.1 Amycolatopsis sp. NPDC051071
TCTCAACACTGCCTCCCCCTCCGCACCCCCCCCCGCGCTGGTGTCCTTACGCCCTCTTTCTACACTTCCACGTTCTCAAAGGAGGCCTTCAGGACACCACGAGCACCGTCGAGCATCGAGGGACCTCGCGTTGATGAAGGAATTGGGACGATCAGCGTCCCAATTCCTTCATCAACGGCGCCTGAATCCCCTGGCCGACCAGGGCTGGATCATCATAACTAGTCAGGTACCCGGTGAGCTGCGTATGCGCAGGTCAGCACCCTGCGGACATTGGTCCAGACCGGCAGGATCGGTTACCTGGATCTTGAAAACGGTCGTAACGGGCAGGTGTTCGCTGCGGATGGACATTTAGGTGCCGGAAACCCCTGGTAGGAGGCCTGACTACGCCAACCAGGGGGTCCTGACTAGTTAGGGCTGGATCCCACTCACGACCAGCGCAGCGCGAACCACAGCCGCATCCGGATCTCCGGATCCGCCAGATCCACCTGCAGCGCCCGTTCGATCTGCCCGATCCGGTGCCGGACGCTGTTGCGGTGCACGCCGAGTTCGGCGGCCGTCCGGTCCCAGCCGCCGTGGTGCGCGAGCCAGGTCCGCAGTGTCTCGACCAGTTCCCGCTCCCCCTTCCGGTCGAGTTCACGCAGCGGCGCCAACGCCTTGGCGGCGAATCCGGCGGCCGCGCTCGGCGTGATCAGCGCGTCCAGCCCGAGCCCCGGTGCTTCCGCCACCACCGGCCGCTCCAGCGCGCTGGCTCGCTTCAGCAGCAACTCCACTTCGGCGGCCGCCTCGGGGAGCCGCTCGGCGGGGACGGGTGAGCTCACCACGGCGAGCCAGCCGTCGGCGCGGAGCCGGTCGAGGTCGCCGATCTCCGGCGCCTCGACGACGATCGCGTCGAACCGCGGCCCTGGCCGCGTCCGCACGAGCGGGGTGTCCAGCCGGGCACGCAGCCAGTCGTAGCGGGCGGCGACTTGGTCGGGGCCGCGGCGGTAGGCGATCCCGGCAACCAGGCGGTGTTCGTCCTCGCCCGCCACACCGGTCTCCCCCAGCAACAACGCCGTGGCGATGGCGCCGAGCCCGGCCGCGTCCGAACCGGCGCGGCCCGCCAGCCCGAGCAGCGACGCCCCGACCGAAAGGATCGCGCGGTCCGCGCCGTCGAAGCGTGACCCGCGGCCGACCACGATCAGATGTGATGCCGTCGCCTGCGGGTACACCGGCTGCCCGACGACCTGCGTGCCGTCGGGTAGTTCCGTCGTCGCACTGCGGATCCCGCGACCGGATCGCAGCGTGGCGACCAGTTCCCGGACTTCGGCGGGCAGCGGTGACGGCGCGCCGTGGCCGGCGGCGAGGACGTCGCCGACGCCGACCAGCGCCACCCACGCCCGCAGCCGTCCGGCCAGCGCGCTCGCCAGTTCGCCGAGCCCGTCACCCGCCGCCCTGGTCAGCGCCTCCCGCGCGACCGCGATCCGCCGCTGTTCCCGCTGTCCCGCCTCGGCCAGCGCGACCGAAACCGCCTGGCTGATCGCCAGGAACGGCGTCCGGGGCAGGACCACCAGCAGCGGGAGGCCGTGCCGCACACACGCCGTCCGCAGTGGCGGCGGCAACGTCTCGTGGGCGCCCGGGGTGAGCCCGAAGCCCAGCGCCGAGATCCCGCCGTCCACCAGCCGACGGACGTAATGGTCGACCTCGGCGGGCTCCACCGGCAGGTTCACCCCGGCGGTGAGCAGCAATTCGGCCCCGAGCAGGTACGGCGCGGGATCCCGCAGCTCGCTGACGTGGGCCCAGCGCACCGGGGCGTCGAGCGCGCCGGGCCGCAGTGTCTCCACGACCGGGTCGATCGCCAGTTCCGGGTTGCCGACCACGGCCCGTAACGGAACATTCACCTCCGAGTCGACCGAATCATGGGTTTGGGTCATTCCATCCTCACTTGTCGATAACTTTGGATGGATCATCCCATGTCCTTCAAGGTGCTAACGAACCTACGGTGACCCGAACGAAGCGAACAGCCCCAAGGCAAGGAGGACACCGTGGCCGGTGACTACGCGGTGATCGCGCTGTACATAGCGGGCATGATCGGCGTCGGCTGGTTCGGGCTGCGGCTCGCCAAGACCAAATCCGACTACCTGGTCGCGGGCCGCCGCCTCGGCTGGTTCATGTACTCGGGCACGATGTCCGCGGTCGTCCTCGGCGGCGCTTCGACGGTCGGCGGCGTGAAGCTCGGCTACACCTACGGCATCTCCGGCGCCTGGCTCGTCATCGCGATCGGCGTCGGCATTCTGGTGCTGCACACGTTGTTCGCGCGACGGCTGGTGAAACTGCGCGTCTACACCGTCGGCGAGATGCTCGATCTGCGCTACGGCGGCTCCACCAGCGCCATCTCCGGCGTCGTCATGTGGGCGTACACGCTGATGCTGACCGTCACCTCGACGCTGGCGTTCGCCACTGTCTTCAAGGTCCTCTTCAACGTCCCCAGCTGGGTCGGCATCGCCATCGGCGGGTCGATCGTGGTGCTCTACTCGGTACTCGGCGGCATGTGGTCGATCACGCTGACCGACATCGTCCAGTTCGTCATCAAGACCATCGGCATCCTGTTCATCCTGCTGCCGGTCTCGATCGTCTCGGCAGGCGGTTTCGACGGGATGGCCGCGCGGCTGGACGAGAGTTACTTCGAGCTCACCGCCATCGGCGGCGACACCATCCTCACCTACTTCCTCGTCTACAGCTTCGGGCTCCTGATCGGCCAGGACATCTGGCAGCGTGTGTTCACCGCCCGCACACCGGGTATCGCCACCGGCGGTGGCGTCATCTCCGGCGTTTACTGCCTGGTCTACGGTCTCGCCGGCGCGCTGATCGGCACCGCGGCCAAGACGCTCTACCCGACATTGGCCAGCGCGCAGGACGCGTTCGCGACCATCGTCGAGGACCAACTGCCCGCCGGGGTCCGCGGCCTTGTCCTCGCGGCCGCGCTGTCGGCGATGATGTCGACCGCGAGCGGCGCGCTCATCGCCTGCTCCACGGTGAGCACGTCGGATCTGCTCTCCAAGCTGGGCCTCAAGTCCTCCGGCGGCGACGAGGTCAGCAGGAACCGCGTCACCACGCTGATCCTCGGCATCGTCGCGATCGGTATCGCCATGGTCGTCGACGACGTGGTCAACGCGCTGACCATCGCCTACGACATCCTCGTCGGCGGCCTGCTGGTCGCGATCATCGGCGGGCTGGCCTGGAAACGCGGCACCCGCCAGGGCGCGCTCGCTTCGATGGTCGTCGGCACCATCGTGGTCATCACGTTCATGTTCGTCGACGGCGTCGAGGCCAACAGCCCGATCTACTGGGGTCTCGGCTCCAGCCTCGCGGTGTACCTGCTGGTCAGTTTCCTGACCCCGCGTACCTCCGATGAGATCCTCACCGTCTGGACCCGCCGCCTGAACGGCAGCGCGGTCGCCGAAGAAGAAGAGGCCAAGGCGAAACTCGCCGCCTCCTAGTCCTGTAGCCCTGTAGCCCTGAAGCAGAAGGAGACACCGTGCCTGTGCAGAACCCGATCGGCCCCGTCGACTCGGCGAAGGTGCCCCGGTTCGCCGGATTCGCGACCTTCGCGAGGCTTCCGCGGATCGATCAGGTCGAGCGTGCCGACGTCGCCGTCCTCGGCGTCCCGTTCGACGCCGGGGTGTCCTACCGTCCCGGTGCGCGATTCGGCCCCGCCGCGCTCCGCGAGGCCAGCAGGCTGCTTCGCCCGTATCACCCGGAACTCGACGTCTCGCCGTTCGCCGAAACGCAGGTGGTCGACGCGGGCGACGTCGCGCTCAACCCGTTCAACATCGGGGAGGCGATCGAGACCCTTCAGCAGGAGGCGGAGGCGCTGACCGCGGACGGGACGCGGCTGGTGACCGTCGGCGGCGACCACACGATCGCGCTCCCGCTGCTGCGGGCGGCGGCGAAGAAGCACGGACCGGTGGCGCTGCTGCATTTCGACGCGCACCTCGACACCTGGGACACCTACTTCGGCGAGCCGTACACCCACGGCACGCCGTTCCGGCGGGCGTCGGAGGAGGGCATCCTCGACACCGAAGCGCTGTCTCACGTCGGCACGCGCGGCCCGCTGTACGGCAAGCGGGATCTGGAAGAGGACCGGCGGCTCGGCTTCGGCATCGTCACCTCCGGCGACGTCATGCGCCGCGGCGTCGCCGAGACCGTCGACGCGCTGCGCCAGCGCATCGGCGGCCGCCCGCTGTACATCTCGGTCGACATCGACGTGCTCGACCCCGCCCACGCGCCGGGCACCGGCACCCCCGAAGCGGGTGGGATGACCAGCCGGGAACTGCTGGAAATCCTGCGTGGCCTGCGGGACTGCAACCTCATCGGGGCGGATGTCGTGGAGCTGGCGCCCGCTTACGATCATGCGGAGATCACCGCCATCGCGGCGTCCCACGTCACCTACGACCTGGTAAGCCTGCTCAGTTTGGGGAAGGGCGTATGACCGGCTCGGAACGGATAGGCGGCGACGTCGTCGTCGAAACCCTCCGCGCGCTCGGCGCGGACACCGTGTTCGGCCTGCCCGGCCAGCACGCGCTCGGCCTGTTCGAGGCACTGCGGCGCACGGACGGCCTGCGGGTGATCAGCTCCCGGGTGGAGAACAATCTGGCGTTCGCGGCCGACGGGCACGCCCGCGCGCGGCTCGCCGCGAACCCCGACGGCCCCGTCCCGGTGACGCCGATGATCGTGTCGACCGGCCCTGGCGCGTTGCTGACTTTGGCTTCACTGCAGGAATCCCGGGCCGCGTCGGTACCGGTGCTCGGCATCTCCAGCCAGATTCCCGTCGCCGGGCTCGGCGGCGGACGGCACGGATATCTGCACGAACTGCCCGATCAGCAGGCCAGCTTCCGTGACGTCGTCAAGTCGGTGCACGTCGTGCGGACCGTCAGCCAGATCCCGACCGCGCTGCGCGAGGCGTGGGAGTCGGCGGCCACCGCGCCGTACGGTCCGGTGTGGGTCGAGATCCCGCAGGACATCCTGCTGGCGCCGACGGAGCTGCCGAAAATCACCTCGGTGACGGCGAAACCGGCGCCGCTCGAACCGCTGCCGGAGCTGATCACCGAGGCCGCGAATCTCCTTGGCGCGGCTAAAAAGCCGGTGATCCTCGCCGGTGGTGGCGCACTGCGTTCCGGTGCTCACGCGGAATTGAAGACCCTGGCGGAGGCTCTCCGTGCGCCAGTGCTGTCGACGTTCGGCGGCAAGGGCGTCTTCGGCTGGGACCATGAGCTTTCCGGGCAATCGTGGCTGGAGGACTGGCACAGCACCGAGTTCCTTTCGGACGCGGACGTGCTGCTGGTGCTGGGTTCCGGGCTCGGCGAGCTGTCCAGCAATTACCGCGAGTTCGCGCCACGCGGCAGGCTGGTCCAGATCGAGGCCGACCTCGGGAAACTGGAGTCGAACTATCCGGCGCTGGGCATCCACGCCGACGTTCGCCTTGCCCTGCAAGGGCTTCTGGAGCAGGTGCCGTTCCGGCGGTCCGACGGCGTTGCCGAAGCCGCCGTGACCGGCCTGCTGGCCAAGGTACGTGAACGGTTCGACGGCCAGCCGCTCGAAGCCGAGCGCAAACTCGTCGACGACATCCGCGCGGCGGTGCCCGAAGGTACGCAGACGTTTTGGGACATGACGATCGCGGCCTACTGGGCCTGGTCGGTGTGGAACCCCGAAGGCTCGCCGATTCACACCGCGCAGGGTGCGGGCGGGCTCGGCTACGGTCTGCCCGGCGCGCTCGGCGGCGCTGTCGCCACCGGTGGCCCGGTGCTGGCGGTGTCCGGTGACGGCGGCGCGATGTACGGCATCGCCGAACTCGCCACCGCGGTCCAGCACGAACTGGACGTCACGTGGCTCGTGATCGACGACGGCGGTTACGGCATCCTGCGTGAATACCTGACCGGCGCCTTCGGCCGGTCCACCGCGACCGAACTGGCGCGACCCGATTTCGCCGCGCTGGCGAAGTCTTTCGGCGTCGCCGCCACGGTGTCCTCTTTGGACACTGTTGGCAAGGACCTCGCCGAGTCCCTTGTCACGCCCGGCCCGTCCGTGGTCGTCCTCCCCGCCTTGCTGAAGATGTTCGAGCCTACCCACCTGGAGAAGAAATGACTCAGGTCCTGAACTTCGTCGACGGCGCCGAGGTATCGGCGTCGGGCTCGCGGACACTCGATCTGGTGAACCCCGCCACCGGCGAGGTCTTCGGCACCAGCGTGCTGTCCGAGGAGTCCGATGTGGACGCCGCGCTCGCGGCCGCGGCCCGCGCGTTCAAGGTGTGGCGCAAGAGCACACCCGCCGAACGCCAGCTGGCGCTGCTGAAGATCGCCGACGCGGTCGAGGCCCGCGCGGACGACTTCGCCGACCTCGAAATCCGTGAGACCGGCAAGATCCGGGCCGTCGTACTGGACGAGGAGATCCCGGAGTGCGTCAGCGCGCTGCGGTTCTTCGCCGGTGCGGCCCGGCATCTCGAAGGCACCGCGGCAGGTGAGTACTTGCCTGGCCACACCTCGGCGATCCGCCGCGAGCCGATCGGCGTCTGCGCGCAGATCGCGCCGTGGAACTACCCGCTGATGATGGGGGTCTGGAAGATCGCGCCGGCACTGGCCGCCGGGAACACCGTCGTGCTGAAACCGGCGGAGACCACGCCGTCGACGGCTGTGCTGCTGGCGAAGATCGCGGCGGAGTTCCTGCCGCGGGGCGCCTTCAACGTGCTGTGCGGTGATCGCGACACCGGCCGGGCGCTGGTGAAGCATCCGATCACCGAAATGGTGTCGATCACCGGGTCGACCCGCGCGGGTATCGACGTCGCCACCGTGGCGGCGGCCGATCTCAAACGCACACACCTGGAACTCGGCGGGAACGCGCCGCTGCTGGTGTTCGGCGACGTCAACCTCACCGAGGCGGCGGAAGGCATCGTCGGCGCGGCGTTCTACAACGCCGGACAGGACTGCACCGCGGGCAGCCGGGTGCTGGTGGACGCGGCGATCCACGACGAGTTCGTCGCGGAACTCACCAAGGCCGCCGCCGCACAGGCACCCGGCCGGGACTTCGGCCCGCTCAACAGCGAGGCGCAGCTCGGCCGCGTGCGCGGGCTCGTCGAGCGGCTGCCCTCGCACGCCCGCGTGGAGACCGGCGGCGCACCCGCCGGTGACCGCGGTTTCTTCTACTCCCCCACCGTGATCTCGGGCCTTAAGCAGGACGACGAGATCGTGCGGGAGGAGGTCTTCGGCCCGGTCATCACCGTCCAGTCCTTTGTGGACGAGGACGAAGCGGTGCGCCTGGCCAACGGCGTCCCCTACGGGCTGGCGTCGTCGATCTGGACCAATGACCTCGGACGCGCGACCCGCGTTTCGGGCGAACTCGACTTCGGCTGCGTCTGGGTCAACACCCACGGGCCGCTGGTCTCGGAAATGCCCCATGGCGGCTTCGGGCACTCCGGCCACGGAAAGGACCTCTCGTCCTACTCCTTCGCCGAGTACACCCGCGTTAAGCACGTCATGACCCGCTTCGCCTGACCGCGTTCAGTCCTCTAGTTGCGGTAGTTGGCGGCACGAACTTCCGCAACTAGAGGACTACTTGCGTCTTTGGAGGTCCCCATGGGTGAGAAGATCACCGAAGTCGAGCAGCACGGTATCGCGCCGATCCCACCGGAGGAACAGACGTCGCGTCCTCGCGACCTGTTCCGGATGGCGTTCGGCGGCGCGAACACTTTCGCCACCATCATCCTCGGGACCCTCCCGATCGCCTTCGGGCTGAGCTTCTGGGCGGCGGTGGCCGCCACCGTCGCCGGTGTCGTCGTCGGCGCGCTGGTGCTCTCGCCGATGTCGTTGTTCGGCCCGCTCACCCGGACCAACAACGCCGTCTCCTCCGGCGCGCACTTCGGCGTCGTCGGCCGTTGTGTCGGCTCCTTCCTCTCCCTGCTGACGGCGATCACTTTCTTCGCCATCTCGGTCTGGGTGAGCGGCGACGCCGTCGCCGGTGCGGCACAACGGCTTTTCGGCTTCGACGGCGGTGAAGTGCTTCGTGGCGTCGCGTACGGCGTCATCGCGATCGCCACGCTGGTGGTGTGCATTTACGGCTACCGGTTCATGCTGCTGGTGAACCGGGTCGCCGTCATCCTGGGCACGACGATCATGCTGCTCGGGATCGTGGCCTACGGCGGCACGTTCGATCCCGGGTTCGCCGGCACCGGCGTCTACGCCCTCGGCGACTTCTGGCCGACCTGGATCCTCGCCGCGCTCACCACGATGGCGAACCCGATCTCGTTCGGCGCGTTCCTCGGCGACTGGACGCGCTACATCCCCGCACGCCACAGCCGCCGTTCCCTGCTGGCCGCGCCGTTCCTGGCCCAGATGGCGACGTTGCTGCCGTTCGGGTTCGGCATCGCCACCGCGACACTGGTCGCGAATCCGGCCGACTACATCACCGGCCTGACCGTGATCTCCCCGCTCTGGTACGCGATCCCGCTGATCGTGGTCGCGTTGATCGGCGGGCTGTCCACCGGCACGACGTCGCTCTACGGGACCGGCCTGGACTTCAGTTCGATCTTCGTGAAGCTGAGCCGGGTCCAGGCGACACTGCTGATCGGCACGCTCAGCGTCGTCTTCATCTTCGTCGGCAACTTCGTGCTGGACATGGTCTCCAGCATCAACGCCTTCGCCACGCTGATCGTGCTGTGCACGTCGCCGTGGATGGTGATCATGATGATCGGCTTCGTGCTGCGGCGCGGGTTTTATGACCCGGACGATCTCCAGGTCTTCAACCAGGGCCGCAAGGGCGGGCGCTACTGGTTCACCCGCGGCGTGAACTGGCGTGCGATGGCCGCGTGGATCCCGGCGACGACACTGGGGCTGCTGACCGCCAACACCCCGATGATCGCCGGACCGTTCAACGACATCGCGGGCGGCGTCGACATCAGCATGGTGGTGACGCTGTGCACGGCGGCAATCGCCTATCCCGCGCTGGTCAAGCTTTTCCCTGAGCCACCAGAGGTCTACGCGTACACGGAACCCGTCGCGGCACCGGCGGTCGCGCACTCGTGAGTGATTTGGGTCGTTAGAGCGAACCCGCTCTTAAGCACTTACACGTCACCTGCGGCGTTGCTCGCGTGAAGTACATGAAGGCCCCCTTCCTTGCGCCTAGCGCAAGGAAGGGGGCCTTCCTGTACTTCGGGAAGGTGTGAAGGTCGAGTTTCT
>NZ_JBFBBY010000241.1:0-9193 GCF_040682875.1 Amycolatopsis sp. NPDC051071
TCCCCATCGGACAAAATTCGTCCGATGGGGACCCCTCATGACACTCGGGAGCGGGAAGTTCAGCTGTCCCAGGTGAAGATCGGGTCGCCCGCCTCGACGTCAACGCCGGTGAGCAGTCCCGAAAGCACCTCGGCCTTCGCGTCCAGCGCCACCACGGGCACGATCGGCGAATAACCGGCTGCCGCGACGGCGTCCGGATCCCAGCCGACGACCGGCTGCCCCGCGCGGACGGCCTCGCCCTTGACGACGTGCAGGGTGAAGCCTTCGCCCTTTTGCTTGACCGTGTCAATCCCGAGGTGGACCAGCACCGCGTGACCGTCTTCGGCGGCCACCACGAAGGCGTGCGGGTGCAGGGTGACGATCGTCCCGTCGACCGGCGCGACCGCGTCCTGGCGTCCGCCCGACGGCAGGACCGCGAGACCCGGGCCGACCATCGATTCGGCGAAGACCGGATCGGGCACTTCGGTCATAGCGGTCGTCTTACCGCTTACCGGGCTCAGGATCGCCAGGCTCACAACAGGTCCTCGATGTCACTGGCGATCGTGTCGGCCTCCGGCCCCACGATCACCTGGACACCGGCTCCCATGCGCACGACGCCCATCGCGCCGGCGGCCTTCAGTGCCGGCTCGTCGAGCAGGCTCATGTCTTCGAGCTCACAGCGCAGCCGCGTGATGCACCCCTCCACCTCGATGACGTTCTCGGCACCGCCGAGCCCAGCGAGGATCTTTTCCGCCCTGTCATCCGCCATCGCGGTCTCCCTGTTCCCTGTCGGTTTCCCACATGCGAACCAGCTGTACTACGCCGTTCGCCGACTCGCATCCGATCCCTGGCCACGAACGCGTAACGGTGGTTGACACCCGCTCGTGCGACGGAGCATCCTGCCCCATCGGATCATTGGTCTAGACCGGAACGTACCAATCTTCCGGAACAGATGCGAGTACGGGTTCCCCAGCCGACCGGCCCGAAAGGACGGTGACCGTCATGAGCGCTCCGGCGCAGCAGCCGCCGTCCGACCGTGTGATCAACGGACCGACGCCCAAGCACGCCCAGCTGCGGGAGATTCTGCGCCGCACAGTGGAGCGTGAGCTACCCCCTGGCTCACCGATTCCCTCGGAACGTGACCTCGCCGAGACCTATCAGGTGTCGAGGCTCACGGTACGGTCGGCGATCGGCAAGCTGGTCGAAGAAGGACTTTTGTCGCGCGTGCGCGGCAAGGGGACGTTCACCGCCGCGAGGCGGATGGAATTGCAGCTCTACTTGATGTCCTTCAGCGAGGACATGCGCCGTCGCGGGATGACCCCGACCACGGAGGTCGTCAAGACCGCCACCGAGGTCCCGCCCGCCCCCTCGGCGCACGCTCTCGGACTGACCGCCGGAACTCCGGCACACCGGCTGGTGCGGCTCCGCCGTGCCGACGGGGTGCCGCTCGCGGTCGAACGCGGCTGGTACCACGCGGGCCGGATGCCCGGCCTGCTCGACCTCGATCTCACCCGATCGTTGTACGTCCAACTCGCCCAGTCGTATGACCTTCGCCCGGATCACGCGTGGCAGACGGTCTGGGCCGAATCCGCGGACCGCGAAACGGCACGCCTGCTCGGCATGCGCGCCGGCAGTCCACTCCTTGTCTTCCGCCGGGTCTCCAGCGTCAACGGGGAACCGATCGAAGACATGACTTCCTGGTACCGGGGCGATCACTACCAGGTCACCATGCAGCTGGACCGGAACACCCCGGATTCCGGTCACCATCCTCACTATGGAGGTACTCGATGAGCTCCACCACCGCGGAGGGGGCGAAGAGCAAGGGCAAGGGACTGGCCGGGCTTCAGCGCTTCGGCCGCAGCCTCATGCTCCCCATCGCCGCTCTTCCCGCCGCCGCACTCCTCAACAGGTTCGGTCAGCCCGACCTGCTCGGCGAGAAAGGGCTCGGCTGGACGAAAGTGGCCGAGGTTCTCGGTGCGGCAGGCAACTCGCTGTTCAACTGGCTGCCGCTCCTGTTCGCGGTGGGTATCGCCGTCGGCTTCGCCCGGAAGAGTGACGGCGCGACCGCGCTGGCCGCCGTGGTCGGCTTCTTCGTGTTCACCAGCGTCCTCCAGGTCTTCGCACCGTTCTCCGAGCTGCCGGGCTGGAATCCCGAGAAGCCCGCGGGCCTGATGCTCAACCCGATGAAGTGGCCCTACAGTGTGCTGGCCGGTGTGATCGTCGGCCTGGTCACCGCCTTGCTGTGGCAGAAGTTCTACCGCATCAAGCTGCCGCCGTACCTGGCCTTCTTCGGCGGCCGCCGGTTCGTGCCGATCGTCACCGCCCTGACGCTGATGATCCTCGCGGTGCCCTTCGGTCTGGTCTTCCACTGGGTCAACGAAGGCATTCAGGCCGCGGGAGAGGCGGTCACCGGCGCCCCTGTCGTCGGTGGCGGTATCTACGGTGTGCTGAACCGATTGCTGATCCCGGTCGGTCTGCACCAGCTGCTGAACGTGCCGGTGTGGTTCATCTTCGACGGTGGTGACCTCACCAAGTTCTTCGAGGGCGACCCCACCCGCGGCGCCTTCATGACCGGGTTCTTCCCGATCTTCATGTTCGCCATCCCCGCCGCGGCGCTGGCGATCTGGCAGAGCGCGAAGCCCAGCCAGAAGAAGATCGTCGGCGGCGTGATGATCGCCGGCGCGCTGACTTCGTTCCTGACCGGTATCACCGAGCCGATCGAGTTCTCGTTCATGTTCGTCGCGTGGCCGCTGTACGTGATCCACGCGGTCCTGACCGGTACGTCGATGGCACTGGTGAACGCGCTCGACATCCACCTCGGCTTCGGCTTCTCCGCCGGTGCGATCGACTTCGCGCTCAACAGCGGTCTCCCGGCGGCGAGCAGCAACGTCTGGCTGCTCATCCCGATCGGCCTGGCCTACGGGGTCATCTACTACGTGATCTTCCGTTTTGTGATCAAGAAGTGGAACCTGCGGACCCCCGGCCGTGAGGACGACGCGATCGAGGCCGATCTCGAAGCCACCGCGGCCAAACCCGTCAAGTAGTTTCAGCTCCAAGAAAACCGAAGGCACGAAAGGGAAAGAACATGCCGGAGAAACGAGTCACCGTGGCCAGCAAGGTGGGCCTGCACGCCAGGCCCGCCGCACTGGTCGCCAAGGCGGCCGCGGCGCAGCCCGTCGCGGTGACCATCGCCAAGGTGGACGGCGACCCGGTCGCGGCCGGCAGTGTGCTGAACCTGATGACACTCGCCGCCGGTTTCGGCGACGAAGTCATCATCAGTGCCGAGGGTGACGGCGCCGAAGCCGCCGTCGACGCCATCGCCGAGCTGGTGGCGACCGACCTCGACGCCTGATCCCACCCACTGCGAAGCCCGGGCCGCCCCGAACGGCCCGGGCTTCGTAGGGTGTGGGCATGGAAAGCGTGCGCGAGATCGAACAGTGGCCGGTGGACAACGCCGCCACGGCCGTGGTGACCGCCGCCGGTGACGTGCTGGGCACGCACGGCGACACGGCGAAGGTGTACAAGCTGGCGTCGGTGACGAAGCCGCTGACGGCCTACGCCGCGCTGATCGCCATCGAAGAGGGCGTCGTCGAACTGGACACCCCCGCCGGTCCGGAGGGCTCTACGATCCGGCATCTGCTCTCGCACACCTCGGGTCTGGCCTTCAACGAGCACAAGCCGATGGCCGCGCCCGGCAACCGGCGCCTGTACTCCAACGCCGGATTCGAACAACTCGCCGACGCGCTCACCGAGCATTCCGGCATCCCCTTCGCCGACTACCAGGCGGAGGCGCTTTTCCAGCCGCTGGGCATGAAAGCGACCAAACTGACCGGCTCACCGGCGTCCGGCGCCGAGTCCACTGTGGACGATCTGGTCGCCTTCGCCGCGGAACTCCAGGCCCCGAAGCTCATCGCCGCCGAAACCGTCCGCGACGCGACGTCCGTCGTCTTCCCCGGCCTTTCCGGTGTCCTGCCCGGTTTCGGCCACCAGAAGCCGAACGACTGGGGCCTCGGCTTCGAGATCCGCGACCACAAGAGCCCACATTGGACCGGTTCGTCGAGTTCGCCGCGGACCTTCGGCCACTTCGGGCAGTCCGGCACGTTCCTGTGGGTCGATCCGGACGCCGGTGCCGCCTGCGTCGCGCTCGCCGATCGCGCGTTCGGCCCGTGGGCGGCCGAAGTATGGCCGCCCTACACCGACACCGTCCTCGCCGAACTGCGCGGGCTCACTCCATGACCCGCAGCGGCGCACCCGCCTGGAAGGCCGCGATGTCCTCGACCGCGTCGCGGTAGAAGATCTCGTACGCCTCACGAGTGACGTAGCCGATGTGCGGCGTCAGCACGACGTTGTCCAGCGTGCGCAGCGGGTGGTTCGAAGGCAGCGGCTCAACGTCGAAGACATCGAGTGCCGCGACCGCGATCTCCTTGCGGCGCAAGGAATCCACCAAAGCGACCTCGTCCACGATCGGACCACGCGAGGTGTTGACGAGTATCGCCGTCGGCTTCATCGCGGCGAGTTCGGGCGCGCCGACCAGGCCGCGGCTGCGGTCACCGAGCACCAGGTGGACCGACAGCACGTCCGAACGGGCGAACAGCTCCTCCTTGGACACCGCCGTCACGCCGTGGGGGTCCGCCTTTTCCTGGGTCAGGTTTTGGCTCCAGGCAATGGTCTCCATGCCGAACGCCTTGCCGATACCGGCCGCACCGGCGCCGAGCCTGCCGAGTCCGAGCAGGCCGAGGGTCTTGCCGTGCAGGATCGTGCCGACGGTGGTCTGCCAGCCGCCGTCGCTCATGTTCCGGAACTCCGTCGGCAGGTTCCGGGCGGCGGCCAGGATCAGTGCCCACGTGTGCTCGGCCGCGGGTGCGCCGAGATACCCGGTGGCGGAGACGACCACGCCGTTGCGCCGGGCCGCAGGCACGTCGATCGCCGCGTTGCGTTTGCCGGTGCTCACCAGCAGCTTGAGTTCCGGCAGCCGATCGAGCACTTCGGCGGGGAAGCGGGTGCGTTCACGCATCGCGACCAGGACGTCGAAGCCACGCAGGCGGGCCACCACGTCGGTGGCGTCCACGAACGGGTGCGTGAACACTTCGATCTCGGCGTCGAGGGCGTCCCAGTCCCCGTACTCGAGTGCGACATTCTGGTAGTCGTCGAGAATCGCGATCTTCATGGTGCCCAGGCTAGGGTCGGGCCCGGAACCGTGCCCAAGGAGGCCGCTGTGATCCTCGAATTCCGGACCTACCGGCTCAAGCCCGGATCGAGTGAGGATTTCCTCCGCGTCATGCGTGAGGATTCCCTCCCCCTGCTGGAAACTGCGGGATTGCGTGTCATCGATTACGGTCGTTCCCTGGTCGCCGAAGACGGTCAAGAAGAGGCCTATCTGATCCGCGCGTTCGACTCGCTGGAGGAGCACGAGCGCCAGGAACGCGAGTTCTACAGCTGCGAGGCCTGGCTGAAGGGCCCACGCGAGGCGATCGTTTCGCGGATCGAGAGCTACCACACGATCGTCATCGAGACCTCCGAAGCGGCGGTCGAAGCACTCAGACGGCGGTAATCGGCAAGGGGGAGGAAACAGTGGACGAGGGCAAGGTTCTGGCCTGGACCGAGGCGGAGCGGCTGAGTGTGGCGGATCTGCTCGAAGGTCTCGACGAGAAAGACTGGACCGCGGCCACCCTGTGCCCGAAGTGGACCGTCCACGAAATGGCCGCCCACCTGGCACTTTCTCCTCGCACCGGACTCAAGGACACCATCATCGGCGCCATCAAGGCGAAGGGTGATTGGGACCGGATGACCGCCGATCAGGCCATCGGTCACGCCACCCGGTTCGAGCCGGCCGAACTCATCGCCCAGATCCGGGAGGACGCGGGTTCGGACCACCGCTCCCCCGGTGCCAAGCCGATCGACCCGCTCGCCGACGTCCTCATCCACGGCCAGGACATCGCCCGCCCGCTGGGCCTCATCCGGCCCATGCCCGAGGAGCAGGCGATCGCGTCGCTGGAGCACATCCTCGCCAGCCCGTTCTGGGGTGCGCGCAAACGGTGCAAGGGCGTGAAGATGATCGCCACCGACGCCGGCTGGACCGGTGGCGAGGGCCCCGACGAGGTGCGGGGGCCGCTCGCCGACCTGCTCATGGCCGCGACCGGGCGGGGCACCGGCCTCGCCGCGCTCACCGGTCCGGGCAGGACGCGGATCGGCGCCCACTGCACTCCGCCGGTAGCGGTCTGAGACCTACCAGCGCGGCACGTACACGTCGACCCGCACCAGATGGTGGTCCGAGGCGTCGTTGAGCCGTGCCAGCGGTGAATCAGGCAGCGGCCAGAAGACCTCGACGCGGGTCGGGAAGAGGCCCTTCGACGGCAGGACGTAGTCGATCCGCAGATTCCCCGGCGCGTTGTCGTTGAAGTCGCCGGTGTCGAAGAACGGGTCGCCCTTCTGCCCGATGTTGGCGCCGCCCTGGTCCTGAGCCGCCCGTACGCCGCCTTCGCTGCCCGGGCGCGTCTCGACGACGCGAGGCGCGTTCAGCAGCCGCGAGATCGCACCGGGGACGCTGTCGCCGTCGAGCGGGTCGGAGTTGTGGTCACCCGCGATGACGAACTTCTCGTGCGCGCCCAGCCCGCCGCGGTGGCCGCGGTCGTCGTGGATGTAGCGGCCCTTGCCCGGCGTGACGTAGTCCGCCCAGAAGCGGATCTCGTCGTTGTTGCGGGTGCCGTTGCGGTCCTCGGGGCCGTCGAAGGTGGGCGGCGTCGGGTGCGCCGTCAGGAAGTGCACGGTGGAGCGGCCGACGCGGACGGGGACGTCCCAGTGCGACTTCGACGAAAGCCGCAGCACGTCGAGCGCCTGCGGCGAGTACCAGTCCTTCGGCGCCGGAGTGGCCGGGTCGTCCGGGAGCAGCGCGCCCGGCATGTCCTTCCAGAGGAACTTCTGGAACGTGCGCACGCTCGTGGTGTCGATCGGATACTTCGAGAGCACGAGCATGCCGTACTGGCCCTCGAAGAGGCCGAAGCCGTGGGCGTCGTTGCCGCCGCCGACCTTGCCGTCGCGGTCGAGGTCGAACCCGGTGGTGACGCCGGTGTTCGACGGCGCGGTGAAGGCGTACGGGTAGTCGATCGGCGCGGCGCCGTTCTGGCCGCGCTTCAGGTAGTTCTCGCGGAACAGATTCGCCGCGCGGTTCTCCGGCACGTAGTCGAACTCGTTGATCAGCAGCACATCCGGCCGGTTGCGCTGGATCACCTCGGCGACCTCGTCCGCCTGGGCGTTGCCCGGCCGCGACAGGTCGGTCACGAGCTGGCCCGCGGCCCCACGGTTCAGCGAAGCGTTGTACGTCGCGAAGCGGACGTTCTGCCCGATCGTGGCTTCCGCCGGCGTCGCGGCCAGCAGCGTCCCGCCCAGCAGGGCTCCCGATGTGAGCACGGCGGCGATGCGTTTCACGGTCTTACCTCCCGGAGTCGGTGCGACCTTACGCATCCCGGGCGGCCGCACAGGTGAGTTTCAGGTGAACAGCACCTCTTGAACACGTTCAAAATCTGGGCTACGGTACTTCTTGAACACGTTCAAAAGGAGGGTTCCATGCAACCTGTAGTCGTGGCCTACGCGCTCTACCTGGCCATCACCGTCCCCTTGACCGTCCTGGTCGCCCGCACGCTGAGCAAGCACGGCAAGACGTTCTTGGAGGACGTCTTCCAGGACAAGCAGGCACTGGCGCATTCGGTCAACCAACTGCTCGTCGTCGGCTTTTACCTGGTCAGCCTGGGTTTCGTGACCCTGTTCCTGACCAGCAACGACACCGTTCTCGACGCGCGAGACGTCTTCGAGATGCTGTCGGTGAAGGTCGGCACCGTGGCGCTCGTGCTCGGCGTGATGCACGTCGGGAACGTGCTGGTGTTCAACGGGATCCGGCGCAAGCACCTGAGCAACGCCATCCCGCGGCCCGCGCCGACGCCGCCGTCCTACCCCGGCTACCCGGCGCCCGCTCCGCACCCCGCGCCCTGACCGGATAACGTGCAGCGGTGGCGAAGAGTGAGGAAACCAGGTCGCTGATCGTGGCGACCGCGATGCGGTTGTTCGCAGAGAACGGCTACGACCGCACGACCATGCGGGCCATCGCCGCCGAAGCCGGGGTGTCGGTCGGGAACGCCTACTATTACTTCGCCTCGAAAGACCAGCTGATCCAGGGTTTCTACGACGAGATCGCCAAAGTGCACCTAACGACGTCGCGCCAGGCGATCGAAAGTGAGCGGGACTTCAGCGCGCGGCTCAAAACGGTCCTGCTCACCTGGCTAGACGTCGCCGAGCCGTACCACCGGTTCGGCACCCAGTTCTTCGTCAACGCCGCCGACCCGGACTCGCCACTGAGCCCCTTCAGCGACGAATCGACACCCGCGCGGGACGCCTCGATCGGCCTGATGCGCGACGTCATCGCCGACTCCGACGCCAAACTCGACCCGGACCTGCGCGACGACCTGCCCGACCTGCTGTGGCTCTACCAGATGGGCGTCGTGCTGTTCTGGGTCCACGACCGGTCACGCGGGCAGAAGCGCAGCCGGGTACTGGTGGAGCGGACGGTGCCGCTGATCGCGCGGCTGGTGGGGCTTTCGCGGCTGCGGGTGCTGCGGCCGGTGAGCCGGGAGATCGTCTCGCTGATCCGGGACCTTTCGAAGCGGGACGACTCCGCCTGAGCCTCAGGTGGTCGTGAGTGTTTTGGGTCGTTAGAACGCAATGCCACTTAGCTTATATTGAATATGAAAACCAATTCCAAGCCGTCGGCCGTCTGACCAGGGCAACCACTCTAAGGCGGGGCGATCACGAGACCCTGACCGACTGTCATCGCCCATAAGAAACCGCAGGTCAAGAGGTTGATCAACTTAAGCTAAGTGGCATTGCGTTAGAACGACCCAAAACACTCACGACCACCTGGACCGGCCGCTCACCGCGCCTGGCAGTCCGTGAAGGGCTCCTTGCCCCGGTTCGGCCGGGGAAACTCGCCCTTGAAGTACATGAAGGCCCCCTTCCTTGCGCTAGGCGCAAGGAAGGGGGCCTTCATGTACTTCCGGAAGGCAGTGCGGCGGCGGTACCGAACTGGTCGCCACCCCCCTCGGGAGTCCGCGTGAAGGCCCCCTTCCCTCGGCTGAGCCGAGGGAAGGGGGCCTTCACGCGGGACGCGCCGGGGGGGGGGGGGGGGTGGGTATATCACAACGCGTAACACCAGGACCCCCACCAA
>NZ_JBFBBY010000242.1:0-9141 GCF_040682875.1 Amycolatopsis sp. NPDC051071
CCCGCAAAACACTGGACTGGCTTACACCCCAAGAAAAACTCAACCTGCTACTGTCCTAAATAGAGCATGTTGCGACGACCGCATGAATCCGCCCCCTCCTTCTCACTCACGAACTTTCTTCCCGCCTCATGTCGAGAGCCCCGTACCGGCTCCGACTCCCAGGTGACCGGCGCCCGGAAGGCGGGCGCCACACCGGAGGGATCCAGCCATGCGCAAGCTCGTCTACGCCGTCCACACCTCGCTCGACGGCCGCATCGAGGGCCCGGACGGCGAGTTCGACTGGACCGAGATGGGCCCGGAGCTGTCCGCCCACTCCCAGGAACTGGTCCACCGCGCCGACACCTTCGCCTACGGACGACGGGTCTGGGACATGATGTCGTCGTTCTGGCCGCAGGCCGAAGAGATCTCGGACCACCCGCACGACCTCGAGTTCGCGCCGATCTGGCGGAAGACGCCGAAGATCGTCTTCTCCAGGACACTGGAGAGCGCGGACTGGGACACCGAAGTCGTGGCGGGCGACCTCACTGAGCGGGTCACCGAACTCAAAAGCAGGCCCGGTAAGGATCTGCTGCTGATGGGTGGAGCCGAACTGGCCACCGCGCTGTCGGACCGCGGTCTGATCGACGAGGTCCATGTCGTCGTGCACCCGGTGGTGCTCGGCGGCGGCAAGCAGGTGTTCGGGGGCGGCGTCCGCACGGATCTGCGGTTGACCGGCACCCGCACGATGGACGGGCGCGCGGTGCTGCTGACCTACGAAAAGCAGTGAAACCTGGGCGGCAGCCCCTACGCTGCCGCCGTCAGGTCACCTGGAGTTACTCGCCCGCAGGGCGATCCACTGCCGCATCGCGTATTCGACGAGCGTGATCAGCGTCTGCTTCGTCGACTCCCGTTCCCGGGCGTCACAACGGACGATCGGGATATTGGGGTCGATCGACAGCGCTTCACGCACGTCGTTGATGTCGTGTTCGAGGATGCCGTCGAAGGTGTTGACCCCGACGATGTAGGGCAGGCCCCGGTCCTCGAAGAAGTCGATCGGCGCGAACGAATCGGCCAGCCGTCGCGTGTCGGCCAGCACCACGGCGCCGATCGCGCCGCGGACAAGGTCGTCCCACATGAACCAGAACCGCTGCTGCCCGGGCGTGCCGAACAGGTAGAGGATCAGGTCCGCGTCGAGGGAGACACGGCCGAAGTCCATCGCGACCGTGGTGGTCGATTTGTTGGGCGTCTGGTCGAGGTTGTCGATCCCCCGACTGGCGTCCGTCATCATCGCCTCGGTGGTGAGCGGCACGATCTCCGACACCGAACCGACGAAGGTCGTCTTGCCCGCACCGAAGCCACCCGCCACGACGATCTTCGCGGATGTCATGGTCGGGGGCGCGGTGTCCCGCGGTGCCTTAAAGCCGACGGAGTCCACTCAAAACCCTTTCCATCAACACCAGATGTGCCTCGGCGCCGTCATTGCCCGAAATCGTCCTGTGCACACTGACCAGTCCCGCGTCCGCCGCGTCACTGATCAGCACGCGTGCCACACCCAGCGGTACGCGCAGGGTCGCCGCGATCTCGGCGACCGAACGCGGGGTCCGGCACTCCTCGATGATCGAGATGCACTCGATCTGCTCCGAAGCCACCGCGGGGAGGCTACCCGCGGTGACGTGGTCCTTGGTGGAGATGAGCGTCTCCAGCTCAAGAGCGTAGTTCGCCTTGGTCCGGCCGCCGGTGAGGGCATAGGGACGGACGATCGCCGTCTCTTCGAGCGGCGGCGGCGCCTGCTCGAAGACGGCGGGCATGATGAACTCGCCACTGGGCGGGCCCGGGTCGAAAAGACCACCTGGTCTCGGCCCGACGGCGCCGGCGCCGCTGTCGGGTGGAGAAGCAAGTGAGGTCACGCGGTCTCCTTGATCGGTCGGCTGCGGGACTGCCGCTTCCCCGGCGTGTATTCCGCTCACCGGGAAAACAAGTGCATCTTCGGACTGCTTGCTCTTCTTGCGCTTCCGACGACCACGGCCCGAATCCAGGGTGAAGCCGTTCAGGACATCGGCGAAGGTACCGTCGTCCCGTGAACCGGCAGCATGGGCAGCCCCCGCACGCGGAGGCTGGTGTTCACCCGTTCCCGGCGGCTCGCCGAAGGATCCGGACCCCGTGCTCATCGAGACATCATCCCACCGGTTCGCCGATCAGCGACCCACCGGCGCCCTGCAATTGCGCGCGAAGTTCCGGTGTGAGGATCTGGCCGACGCGGTCGACGAGCATCGTCATCTCATAGGCGACCTGTCCGATGTCGCAGTTCGGGGCGGCGAGGATGGCAAGGCAGGAGCCGTCGCTGATGGACATCAGCACCATGATGCCGAGTTCCATTTCGACGACGGTCTCGTTGACCGCTCCCGCCTCGAAACACCGCGCGGCCCCCTGGGTCAGGCTGACCAGACCGGACGCGACCGCGGCCAGCTGGTCGGCCCGGTCCAGCGGAAGCCTGCTGGACGCGGTGAGCAGAAGGCCGTCCGCCGACACGACCACGGCGTGCGCCACTCCGGGCACCCGCTCGGCGAAGTCATTCACCAGCCACCCGAACTGGTTCTTCTGAGGCTGGGCCGGGTTCGGCGAGGTCATTCACCCTCCAGGGTTTCGTGGTTGGCTTCGGTCGCCTGGGCAGTGCGGTGCCGTCCGCGCTGGATGCCCTGCTGGAAACTGCTCAGGCGCCCGCGTACGTCGTGCGCGTCTCGTTGTGGTCGGGGGGTGACCGCCCCGGCGGGCGGTCCCGCGCTGCCCGGAAGCAGTTGCTCCCCGCGGCGGCGCCGGGGTAATCCTGCCGAAGTCGTCTTCGAGGGCACGGACTGGGACACCGCTTGGGCGGCCTTCCAGCCTTCGTCGGAGCCGAAGTTCCACGCGTTGGTCTCCTCGACGGCCGAGACGGGGGCCTGTTCCGGCGCCGCCGCCTGCGGTTTCTTCTCCGTTCGCCTGCTCGGCAGGGCGGCGGGCGACGCCGGACGCGCGGCCGTCTCCGGTGCCTTCGGGGCCGCAGGTGTCTTGGGGGCTTCGGGCGCCTTCGCGACCTCCGGCGTCGCGACAGTCTCGGCCGGCTCGGTCGCGGGAAGCCGCGTGGTGGCCGGCGCTGCCTGGTCCGCTGCCGCCTTGCGGCCCCGTTTGACGCCCTGCTGGAAACTGCTCAGCCTGCCGCGTACGTTCGCCGGATCCCGGACCGGCAACTCCGACCGGGTGGTGGGCTCGGCGGCCGGGGCCGACGACATCGCGCTGCCCGGCAGGAGCTGCTCGCCCTTGCGGCGCCGGGGAAGACCGGCCTCGGTGAAGGTCGACGGGGCGGTCTGCGAGACCTCCTGAACCGTGCGGAAAGCCTTGTCGCTGGCGAAATCCCAGTTGCGGGCCTCTTGCTCGGCCGTGGGAACGGCTTCGGCGGCCGGGGCCTCGGCGGGCTTCTTCTCCTTCTCCGCCGAAGCATCCGAAGCACCCGAAGCGTCCGACGGGTCCTGGGTCTCCTTCTTCTCCGCGGGTTTCGCCGCCGCCTTTTCCGGAGCGGGTGCGGGCGAACGGAACCACGCCGAGAGCATCTCGTCGAAGATCGGCGTCGTCTCCGACGCGGTGGGCGCCGGTGCCGCGGGCGGCGGCGTGGTCGCCTGGTTCCACCATTCGCTCAGCGTGGTGCTGTTCTTGGCCTCGAACAGTTCCTTGCCGCTGGGCAGTTCGCCTTCCACCACGGACGAAGGCGGCTCCGGCTCGGCAGGCTTCTCCGCCACCTTCGCGGCGGGTTCGGGCTCCGGCAGTCGTGGCTGCGGAGTCGAAAGCTGAGGCTGTGGTGTCGACGGCTGGGCAGGCGGAGGGGTCGTCTGGTCCTGGGGGATCGGGCTGAACAGTGCCGTCCCCGAAATCTCCAGATCGGACGGCGGCCGCGGTTCCTGCGTATGGGTATGCCCGTTCAGCCCGGATTTGGTGTGCCCGGCCAGATCGTTCGCGGACGGCCATCGCTCGCCGCCCTGCGAGGGCACGGTCGGCATTCCCGGCCGGGTGCCGTTGGCCGGACGCTGGCGGCGGGGCAGGCCACCGGGCTGCGGCGGCAGCGGCGCGAGGCGTTCGGTGATCGGACCGGTGGCGGGGCCGGGATCCCCCGGCGGGACCATCACGAGGTCCGCCGGGACCGAGACGGTGGCGCGCACGCCGACGATGTCCTTGCCGCCGTGCAGCGAGACACCGATGCGGTGCCTGCTGGCCAGGCGCCCGACCACGAACAAACCCATCCGGCGCGAGGTGGCGAGGTCGACGTTGGGGGCTTCGGTGAGCCGGGCGTTGGCCTCGGCGACCTCGGCCTCGTTCATGCCGATGCCCTTGTCGAGGATGTCGATGCCGAAGGAGCCGTCGTCCACGAGCCTGGTCGCGACGGTCACCTGCGTCTCCGGCGCGGAGAACGCGGTGGCGTTGTCCAGCAGCTCGGCGATCAAACGCATCAGGTCGTTGGCCGCGTAGCCGACCAGCCGTACCGGCGGCGGGTTCTGCACGGTCACCCGTTGGTATTGCTCGATTTCGGATACCGCCGCACGCACCACGTCGGTGGCGGAGACCGGCTGGCCGGACCGTCTGCCCGGCTCGACACCGGAGAGGACCATCAGATTCTCGTTGTTGCGGCGCATGCGGGTGGCGAGGTGGTCGAGCTGGAACAGCGTGGCGAGCTGGTCGGCGTCTTCCTCGTCGCGCTCCAGCCGCTCGATCAGCTGCAGCTGCCGCTGCACGAGACTCTGGCTGCGACGAGAGAGGTTGACGAACACGTTGCTGTAGCCGGTACGCATCGAGGCCTGCTCGGTCGCCAGGCGCAAAGCCTGGTGGTGCACCTTGTCGAAGGCCCTGGCGACCTCGCCGATCTCGTCGTCGCCGCCGACCTGCACCGGCCGCACGTCGGTACCCTGCGAGCGGCCTTCCTGGATGTTGCGGACCGCTTCGGGCAGCTGCTTCTCGGCGACGTCGAGTGCGTTGGCGCGCAGGATCTTCAGCGAACGCAGCAGCTGGCGGGTGATGAGGAAGACGACGGCGACGGCGAGCATCATCGCGCCGAACAGCAGGACCGCGAGCAGGCCCGCGCCACTGCTGGCGTCGTCGACCAGTTCGGCCGAGACCGAACCCGCTCGCGTGCCGAACTTGTTCGCGACCTCGCCGACCTTGGTGATCATCGCGTTCGAGGCATCGTTCCAGCCTGACGAGGACATCGTGCGGAACGCCTGCTCGGCAGGGGCGCCCTGGTCGCCGAGCGCGGTCTTCGCGAGTTTGTCGCGGTTCTCCATGACGTCGGCACCGACGGCGGCGGCGAACTCCTGGCGCTGCTGTTCCGAGGCGGCGGCGCGGAAGTCGGTGAAGCGGTCGGCCAGCCGCAGTTCGGCGGTGCGCAACTGGTTCAGCTCGCTCGGGGCGAGGCCGGACCGAGCGATGCCGAAGGAGACCAGCGCCTGGCTCAGCGACAGCTGTTCCTTCATCACGGTGAGGTCGTGCAGCACGGCGGGGGTACCGCCGAGGACGTCTTCGCCGGCACCGGCGGACAGCGCGGTGTCGACGGCGAGCAGCGCGGTGGTGACGTCGGTGTATTCACCGATGGCCTGGACGGGATCGAGCTGCCCGGCGGAGGCGCGTTGCCGGATGCCTGCCAGCTTGTCCAGCTGGGCGGCCGCGGTGTCCTTTGCCTGCAGGAGCGACGGCTCGGCCTCGACGGCCCTGGCCGCGGCGGCCCGGTACAACGGAACGGCCGCGTCGACGTCGGCACGCGCGGAGCCGAGTTCGAGGGTGCCGCCGACGGTGCCGGCGGTCAGTCCGGCGGCCGACTGGGTGCGCTCGCGTTCGAGCCCGTCGGCGAGCGCGCGGATCTGCCCGCTCAGCGCCACGAGCCGGTCGAGGCGCTGGTAACCGTCGGACCGGCCGACCTGGCCTGCGATGGTGGCGATGCCCAGCGCGAGCGCGATGAGGATCGGCACCAGCGTCACGGCCGACAGCTTCACCGGCAGGCTCCAGTCCCGCCAGCGCACGAACGCGCGCCAGCCGGTGGCCCACCGCGATGGCCGGGGAGTGCGTCCAAGCAGCTCCCCGACAGGCACTTGGCCTTCTCCTGCAACGGTCACGTGAGTGACTCCCTGTCCGGCGTCCTGGCACGGTCTGAGGCGTCCGTTCCCGCGAGGAACCTTCTCGCGGGGAACTCGGCCCCGGCCTGACCACGTGATCGATCGCGACGCGAGGGACCGCTCCTGGCGGGCGCGGCGTCCCCAGGAACACCGTTCCGCTTCGGCGGTTCTTGCACCTGCACGTGCAGGTCGCAACCTGCGAAGTGCATGGTCGTCGAGATCAACTTGTCTTTGCCAATCGATCACTACTGGTCAGCCGGGCCAAAGAATCGTACACCAATCCGGGTGCCGTCAATTCCGTTCAGTGAACGGGTGCTGACCTGGGAAAAGTGTCACTTGGAACGATGTACAAGGCCCGAAATCCGTCTCCACGTCACAAACGAGGGAATTCCGGTTACACGTTGCGCCGCCGCACAGGGTGCCTGCGTCACCCGATCAGCCTACGCTGGGTAGCCACCTCGCCCAGTCGAACTACTTTGTGTGCCCCCAATGGGTGGGTCAAGCTCAAATATGTGCCCGATGTTGTGGCCTTGCCGGTTTCACCGCCCCGAAGTCGCCCGACATGGTGATTCTTTTCGGGGCGGCCGCCGAGCCAGGGGATCTTCCCCGCTTGCGGATGGCGGGCACGGTATCGGAGCTCGGCGCGACCGGGAAGCGAAACTACGATCTGTCACCAAAACGAGGGACACAGCGTGGTCGCTGTCAGCCTTTTGCCGCAGTGGTCCGTCCGGGTGACGACCGCGCGTGACAATTGGGCTCACTATTACGAGTGAGAAAGCCCGTCCATTCCGACCGAAACGAATTCCCCGGAACCTATTGCGACAGGAAAAGGAATACCATCGCTTGCGTTCGCGTAAGCAGGGTCGCCTATTCAGAGCACGTGAAGCCGAAGTTAGTATGTGCCCTCCCGTTACCGCGCCACGGATGCAAGCAAGCCCCGGAGGACCCCATGCCCGACGTCGCGCGCCCCTACGCGGCGAGCAACGCCCTCGAGGACACCGGGCAAATGCCCGCCCTGTTCGTCCGCGAGCGCCAGCCCGCTCCCCCGCCACCGCGCAGCACCGGCCCGGACTTCGACCGGATCCAGCACGGCAAGGAGTTCGTCGCACTGCGCAAGACCTTCCGGCGGTTCGTGTTCCCGATGAGCCTGCTGTTCTTCACCTGGTACATGACGTTCGTGCTGCTGGCGGCCTACGCCCACGACTTCATGAGCCAGAAGGTGTTCGGCGAGGTGAACGTCGGCATCCTGCTCGGCCTCGGCCAGTTCGCGAGCACGGTGCTGATCACGATCGCCTACCTGAAGTTCGCAAGCAAGCGGCTCGACCCCAAGGTCGAACAGCTGCGGGCGTCGGTCGAAGCGGGTGAGCGATGATCCCCGACAACGACCCGGTCCTGAACATCGCGGTGTTCGCCCTGTTCGTCGCGATCACCCTGTACGTGGTCTACCGCGCCGGCACCCGGAATCAGTCCACTTCGGATTACTACGCGGCGGGCAGCGCCTTCACCGGACGCCAGAACGGCATCGCGCTTTCGGGTGACTTCCTGTCGGCGGCGTCCTTCCTCGGTATCGCCGGGGCGATCGCGATCCACGGTTACGACGGCTTCCTGTACTCGATCGGGTTCCTCGTCGCCTGGCTGGTGGATCTCTTGCTGATCGCGGAACTGCTGCGCAACACCGGCCGCTTCACCATGGGCGACGTGCTCAGCTTCCGGATGAGACAGCGCCCGGTCCGGGCCGCGGCCGCGACGTCGACGCTGGTGATCTCCTTCTTCTACATGCTCGCGCAGATGGCGGGCGCCGGCGGACTGGTGGCGCTGCTGCTGGACATCCACGGCGGCTTCGGGCAGGCGCTGGTGATCGGCGTCGTCGGTGTCGTCATGGTGCTGTACGTGCTGGTCGGCGGGATGAAGGGCACCACGTGGGTACAGATCATCAAGGCCACCATCCTGCTGATGACCGGTGCGCTGATCACCGTGTTCCTGTTCGGCAAGTTCGGGTTCAGCTTCTCGAACCTGCTCTCGGCGGCCGCCGACAAGAGCCCGCTCGGCAGCGAACTGCTGGAACCGGGTGGCTCGTACGGCAAGAGCGAGACCACGAAACTCGACTTCGTCTCACTGGCACTGGCGCTGGTGCTGGGTGCCGCCGCGCTGCCGCATGTGCTGATGCGCTTCTACACGGTGCCGAACTCGCGCGAGGCGCGGCGATCGGTGGTGTGGGCGACCGCGTGCATGTTCGTCTTCTATCTCTGCACGCTGGTCATCGGTTTCGGTGCGGCCGCGCTCGTCGGCCCGGAGGCGATCAAGAACGCCCCCGGCGGCGAAAACTCGGCGGCGCCGCTGCTCGCGCTGAACATCGGCGGCACCGTCCTGCTCGGCATCGTCTCGGCGGTGGCGTTCGCGACCATCCTCGCCGTCGTCGCCGGGCTGACGATCACCGCGTCGGCCTCCTTCGCGCACGACGTCTACGCGAACATCTTCAAGCGCGGCAAGGCGGAACCGGCCTCGGAGGTCCGCGTCGCCCGGCTGACCGCGGTCGTCGTCGGAGCACTCGCGATCCTCGGCGGCATCCTCGCGAACGGGCAGAACATCGCGTTCCTCGTCGCACTGGCGTTCGCGGTCGCCGCGTCGGCGAACCTCTCGACGCTGCTGTACTCGCTGTTCTGGAAGCGGTTCAACACCACCGGCACGCTGTGGGGCATCTACGGCGGGCTGATCGCGAGCCTGGTGCTCGTGTTCTTCTCGCCGGTGATGTCGGGGACCGCGGACTCGATCATCAAGGGCGTCGACTTCCACTGGTTCCCGCTGAAGAACCCGGGCCTGGTGTCGATCCCGTTCTCGTTCCTGTGCGGCATCGCCGGCACGTTCATCGGCCGGGCCAAGGCCGACCCGGTCAAGCACGCCGAGATGGAGGTGCGGTCCCTCACCGGGATCGGCTCCTGACCCCGGCACCCTTCGCCCCCTGCCCCGATGTGTCATGAGGGGTCCCCATAGGACGAAATAATTACAAAGTGGTCCCCACAATAAACCCCCAGGG
>NZ_JBFBBY010000243.1:0-9109 GCF_040682875.1 Amycolatopsis sp. NPDC051071
GTTGCGGTACTTGCGTGTGCAAGTACCGCAACCAGAGGACTAAACGCCAGGGGTTACAGGAGTTCGAGCAGGAAGGGGAGTTCCTGGGGCGCGTACCAGGCGAGTTCGTGGTCTTCGGCGTCGCCGAGGGTGAACTCCGCGTCCGGGTCGCCGAGGTCGGCCTGGTCGATCACCGCGGCGGCGGCCCGCACGGACTCCTCCGCCTCGGCGGCGTCGACGTGGATCGCGGCGACATCGGCGATCTTCACCGGCCCGGAAAGCCGGACGACGGCGGCGTCGAGGTCCGGGCGCGGCTTGGCGTCTTCGACGTCGGCGGAGACGACCACCCGCCGGGGTTCGCCCTTCTCCTCGGCCTCGATGAGCCGGAGCGACGCCCTTGCCGCGTCCAGCAGCGCCGCGTACTCCAGTTCCTCGTCGGACCCGCTGGCGTAGGACTCCCGCAGTGCCGGGGTCAGCGCGAACCCCGTGCCGCTGCGCGCCCGGAACTCACCGGCGGTTTCGAGATCGCGCAGCATCGCGATCGTCCCGGGTAGATAGACCCTCACCAGTGCGCACCTTTCAGCTCTTCCAACGATTCCTCGATCATCCCGGCGAGAAGGTCCACATCGGACACGGCCTTGCGGTCGCCGTTCAGTCCGAAGTAGACACCGCCGTGGTACGAGGTGACCCCGATCGCCAGCGCCTGATTGCGCACCAGCGGCATGACCGGGTACATCTCCACCATCTTCGCCTGTCCCGCGTAGAGCGGCACCTGCGGGCCCGGCGAATTCGTGATCAGCACGTTGAAGATGCGCCCCGACATCGATCCGGCCACCCGCGCGCCCAGCGAATGCAGGGTCGCCGGCGCGAAACCGCCGACGGTCAGCAATCCGCGCGCGGCGACCGAGCGGCCAGAATCGAGGTGATCCGCCATCGCGTGCCCGATGTGCTGAAGCCGCAGGACGGCGTTCGGCTCGCCGACCGGGAGGTCGATCAGGTAGGCGTCGACCTGGTTCCCGAGCAGCGCCGGTGTCGAATACTCGGCCGTTTCGGCGTCGCGGACGGCCATCGGCACCAGCGCGCGCACCGTGGTCGTCGCGGTCAACGTCGACCCGCGGGAGAGCAACCATTCCCGCAGCGCGCCGGTGATCGCCGCCAGCACGACGTCGTTGACCGTGCCGCCGTGCGCGGCCCTGACCTTGCGGAAGTCCTCCAGCCGGGTGCGGACCACGGCGAACACGCGGCCACCGGAGGTACGGACGTTGAGCGGTCCGGACGGCGCCGGATTCACCATCGTCTTCAGCGCCGACGCGACGTCGCCGACCGTTTCGGTGACCTTGCCCGCCATCGCGGCGGCGTCGTGGGCGATGGACCGGACGTTCTCCACCAGTTCCGTCGGCCGCCGCACGGTCTCGGCGACCGCGTCGAGGATCAGCTGGGTGCGGCTCGGTTCGCGGCGCGGATGCCAGGTGTCGTCGAACGGTTCCGGTTCCTGCGGGGTGGCGTCGAGGATCAGCTGGCCGAGATCGATGGTGCCGATTCCGTCCACAACGGACTGGTGCGTCTTGGTCACCAGCGCGACACGGTCTCCCGCGAGCCCCTCGACGAAGTACGCCTCCCACAGCGGCCTTCCCGGGTCGAGCCTCCGCGACATCAGGCGTGCGACGAGGTCGGACAGCTGACTGTCGGAGCCCGGCCGCGGCAGCGCGGACCGGCGGACGTGGTAGTTGAGGTCGAAATCGACGTCGTCGACCCACACCGGCCTGGTGAGATGGCCCGGGACCGCCAGCACACGCTGCCGGTATCTCGGCAGGAAAGCCAGCCGCTGCCCGATCAGGTCCAGCAGCTGCTCGTAGGCGAAGCCGTCGCGCCGTCGTTCGAAGATCGCCACGCCGCCGACGTGCATCGGGGTCGAGTGGTCTTCCACGTACAGGAACGAGGCGTCCAGCGCGGTGAGGCGGTCGGGCATGGGCCGATCCTTACATAGTGGGACACTCGCCGGTGTGGGTGATGAGTCGGCGATCTCGCCGAAGGATCGGTTCCTGACGGTGTACGGGCGGAAACCGGTGCTCGAAGCATTGGACGACGCGGCGCTCGAGGTGGACAAGGTGATTCTCGCCGACACCGTGCGCGGGCAGAACGCCGCCGAGATCGAGCGCGCGGCCAAGGCCGCCGGGGTGCCGGTGCAGCGCGCTAGCGCGCACCGGGTCAAGGTGCTGGCAGGCAACGGCAAACAGGATCAGGGCGTGCTGGCCGACGTCGTCGCGCCACGCATGCGGTCGCTGCACGCGGCGCTGTCCGAAGGCCGTCCGCCGTCGCGGGTGCTGCTGCTCGACGGGATCACCACCCCGGCGAACGTCGGGATGATCCTGCGCACCGCCACCGCCGCCGGGCTGGGCGGCGTCGTGGTGCCGCGGCGCGGGGTCGCCGCACTCGACCCGATGGTGGTCAAGGCCTCGGCCGGGGTCGCGTTCCGCGCGCCGGTACTGCGCTGCGGCAGCGCACGCGAGGCCGTCGAGATGCTCACCGAAGCCGGGTACGGGATCTACGCGCTGGGCGCGTCGGCCCGGAGTTCGGTCTTCGATGTCGAGCTGCCGCAGCGTGCGGCGTTCGTGCTGGGCGGGGAAACGAACGGCGTCGGCGCCGAGGTCGGCGAGCTGGTGACCGAGTGGGTGTCGATCCCGATGCCGGGCGAGGTCGAGTCGCTGAACGTGTCGGCCGCCGCCGCGGTGCTCTCGTTCGAACTCGTGCGACGCGCCAAGGCTCCGCAAAGCTAGCCGCTCTCCGAGAACAAGGCTCCGAGCTCGGTCAGGGTCTCCCCGACCGACGTGTGGTGCACCCCCGCCATCCCGGCCGCGACAGCGGCGCGGACGTTGTGCGCGGCGTCGTCGACGAACACGCAGCTGTCGGCGGGCAGGTCGAGCAGGCCCACGGTGAGCAGGTAGACCTCAGGTTCGGGTTTGGCCACGCCGACCTCGCCGGAGAAGACGAGCGCGTCGAAGAACGGGTCCAGTGTCCGCTTGGCCTCGTCCGACGCGCCGGGGGCGTTGGAGAGCAGAGCCGTCCGGATGCCGCGTTCCCTGGCGGCAAGGAGATACGCGTACAGCTCGTTCGCGCCGGAGTCCGTCAGCACCCCGACGTAGTCGATGACCAGCCCTTTCAGCACCACTCCACCGTACCTGCGGCGACCACAAGCGTTTCCTGCCCGTTTCATACTCTCGGGGGGTTCGTGTCGCCGGGAAGCACGTCTTCGCGCCCTTAGTTGCTGGGCGCGGCCGAGGGGGCCGCGGAGGGGGCGACCTGATGACTTCGTACGTGCTGAGACGGCTGAAACCGTTCGAGCCCGCCTGGCGGCTCGCGCTCCGCCGGAACGAGGCGGTGCACCGCGTGCCGCCGCCGGACAACCAGCTCATGCTGGACCTGCCGCTGTCCGGCAGCGGGTTCTCGCAGACACCGCCGCCGGGCCCTGGCCCGGACACGCTGGACGGACGGCAGGTCGGCAGGCTGCTCACCACGATCCTCGAGGCGTGTGACGGACGCCGTCCGGCGGCCCAGGTCGAACCGATCCTCGACCCCGCGCTCCATACCGTGCTGCTCGCTCGCGCCCGTCGACGGCCGCCCGGCGGCTACCGGCCGAAGTCGGTCCACCTGTGTCATCCGGTGGACGGGGTCATCGAGGCCTGCGCGACCGTCGAGCAGAGCACTCGGTTTCTCGCCTTGGCCGCCCGCTTCGAGCGGAAAGCGACCGGCTGGGTGTGCACCCGCTTCACTCTGCTGAAGCCGCCGCGACGGGTGTCCGCGCTCCGGCTCACCGCGTGCTGAAAGGGACTTTCCCGCATGAGACGCGACGAAGGGGCCTTTCACCGCATGAGACGCGGTGAAAGGCCCCTTCAGCTGCGTTTAGCGGCGCGGGCCCTTCTTGCCCTTCTTCTGGGAGGCGCGCTGGGCGGCACGACGCTCCCGGCGGGTCCCGCTCTGGTCGCCACCGGCGCTGTCGCTACCGTCCGAATGCGACTCGACGCCGCCGTCCTCCGACGGGCCGGACAGGGTCAGCCCGGACTGCGATCCGCCACCGAGTCCCTTGCCGCGCAAGGCGTTCGGCACGGATTCGGTGTCGGTCGCCGGTGCCTGCGGCGGCGCCGGACGCGCGTGGCGCCCGTCGCCGTTGGCGGCCTGGCCGTTCCCGGACGAGACACCGGCGGGCAGCGCGGACGCGGATTCCGGCGACGGCGCGGCGGGCTCGGCCTGCTCGACCTGGAGGTTGAAGAGGAAGCCGACGGCCTCCTCCTTCAGCGACTCCAGCATCGCGCGGAACATGTCGAAGCCCTCGCGCTGGTACTCGATGACCGGGTCGCGCTGCGCCAGCGCCCGCATCCCGATGCCCTCCTTGAGATAGTCCATCTCGTAGAGGTGCTCACGCCACTTGCGGTCGAGCACGGTGAGCATCACCTGACGCTCCAGGCTGCGCATCGCGCCTTCGCCGACCTTGCTGTCGATATCGGCTTCACGCTCGTCGTACGCGCGGTGAGCGTCTTCGAGCAGCGCCTGGCGCAGCCTGTCGGCGTCCAGATCGTCCTCGGCGGTGAGTTCGTCCCAGGTGATCTTGACCGGGTACAGCGTCTTGAGCGCCGTCCACAGCTTCTCGTGGTCCCAGTCCTCGGAGTAGCCCGTCGAAGTCTCTTCGGAGACGTACGCGTTGATGACGTCGACCAGCATGTGTTCGATCTGCTCGCGCAGATCCTCACCTTCGAGGACACGCAGGCGCTCGGCGTAAATCACCTTGCGCTGCTCGTTCATCACCTCGTCGTACTTGAGGACGTTCTTGCGGATCTCCATGTTCTGCATCTCGACCTGCGTCTGCGCGCTCTTGATGGCCTTGGAGACCATCTTGTGCTCGATCGGCACGTCGTCCGGCAGGCGCATGGTGGTCATGACCCGCTCGACCATCGTCGCGTTGAAGCGGCGCATGAGCTCGTCACCCAGCGACAGGTAGAACCGGGACTCGCCAGGGTCGCCCTGACGGCCGGAACGACCGCGGAGCTGGTTGTCGATCCGGCGGGACTCGTGCCGCTCGGTGCCGAGTACGTACAGGCCGCCGGCTTCGCGGACCTCTTCACCCTCGGCCTTGGTCTCGGCCTGGATCTCCGCGAGCACCTTCGGCCAAGCGGCCTCGTACTCCTCGGAGTGCTCCACCGGGTCGAGGCCGCGCTCACGCAGCACCTCGTCGGCGATGAGGTCCGGGTTGCCGCCGAGCACGATGTCGGTACCACGACCGGCCATGTTGGTGGCGACGGTGACCGCGGCCTTGCGCCCCGCGCGGGCGACGATCAACGCCTCCCGGTCGTGGTGCTTGGCGTTGAGGACCTCATGCGGGACGCCCAGCTTGAGCAGCAGCTTCGACAGGTGCTCGGACTTCTCGACACTCGTGGTGCCGACCAGCACCGGCTGGCCCTTCTCGTGCCGCTCGGCGATGTCCTCGGCGACGGCCTCGAACTTGGCCTGCTCGGTCTTGTAGATGAGGTCGGCCTGGTCGGCGCGGACCATCGGCTTGTTGGTCGGGATCTGCACCACACCCAGCTTGTAGGTCTGGTGGAACTCGGCCGCCTCGGTCTCGGCGGTACCGGTCATGCCCGCCAGCTTGTCGTACAGCCGGAAGTAGTTCTGCAGTGTGATCGTGGCGAGAGTCTGGTTCTCGGCCTTGATCTCGACGCCTTCCTTGGCCTCGATCGCCTGGTGCATGCCCTCGTTGTAGCGGCGGCCGTGCAGGATGCGGCCGGTGAACTCGTCGACGATGAGGACTTCGCCGTCACGGACGATGTAGTCCTTGTCGCGCTTGTAGAGCTCCTTGACCTTCAGCGCGTTGTTCAGGTAGCCGACCAGCGGCGTGTTCGCGGCCTCGTAGAGGTTCTCGATGCCGAGCTGGTCTTCGACGAACGCGACACCCTTCTCGCTGACGCCGACGGTGCGCTTGCGGATGTCGACCTCGTAGTGGATGTCGACCTTCATCAGCGGGGTCAGCCGCGCGAACTCGACGTACCAGCGCGAGGACTGGTCGGCCGGGCCGGAGATGATCAGCGGCGTCCTGGCCTCGTCGATGAGGATCGAGTCGACCTCGTCGACGATCGCGAAGTTGTGGCCGCGCTGCACGCAGTCCTCGAGGCTCCACGCCATGTTGTCGCGGAGGTAGTCGAAGCCGAACTCGTTGTTCGTGCCGTGCGTGATGTCGGCGCCGTACTGCTGACGGCGGACATCCGGCGTCTGGTCGGCCAGGATGATGCCGACCTCGAGACCGAGGAAGCGGTGGATCCGGCCCATCCACTCGGCGTCACGTTTGGCGAGGTAGTCGTTCACCGTGATGACGTGCACGCCCTTGCCGGACAGCGCGTTCAGGTACGCCGGAAGCACCTGGGTCAGGGTCTTGCCCTCACCGGTCTTCATCTCGGACACCTGACCGAGGTGCAGCGCCGCGCCGCCCATCACCTGGACGTCGTAGGGCCGCTGGCCGAGCACGCGCCAAGCCGCCTCCCTCGCCACCGCGAACGCCTCCGGCAGGAGGTCGTCGAGTGACTCGCCGTCCGCGTTCCGCTTACGGAACTCGTCGGTCTTGGCCCGCAGCGCGGTGTCCGAAAGTCCCTTGACGTCGTCTTCGAGGGTGTTGATGTGATCGGCGATGTTGCGCAGCCGCTTCACCATCTTGCCCTCGCCCGCGCGGAGCAGGCGGTTCAGCACCATCCGGTCGACCTCACTAGCTGGTTTGTGATCGCACCCGAGCCGATCCCGGGCAGTCTCGTCTGCGGCGGCGCCGGGTTGCGCACCGCCGCCGTCCGACCCCCATCGTAGGGAACACCTCGGTGTTCGCGCACGCACCGTCCGTCGGGACCTCGGGCCGGACACATCAGCGGCCCGCACACGAACTCGTGCGGGCCGCTGATGTGGACGCTATGGACGCTGTGGCGTTCCCGGTCCGGCTGGCTAACTCAGCCGGATGACGCCGTAGTCGAAGCCTCGCCTCCGATAGACGACGCTCGGGCATCCGGCGTCGGAGTCGTTGAACAGGTAGAAGTCGTGGCCGACCAGTTCCATCTCGTAGAGAGCCTGGTCCACCGTCATGGGGTCCGCGTCGTGCTTCTTCTCGCGGACGATGCGACCGGGTTGGTGTTCGGTCACCCCGTCATCCCAGCGCTGCTGGGGCATCTCGAAGTCCTCACCGCTCCCGGCAGCGAAACCGTTGGCCAGGGATTCGGCCTCGGGCGCTTCGAGTACAGCGGTGCCTGCCAGATGTCCGGTGTCGGTGGTCATGCCACCGGCGGCCGCCATCGAAGTCGCCTCGGCGACGGATTCCGGACGGCTGCGCCCGTAGTGCACGCGCCGGCGGTCGTGTGTCTTCCGCAACCTGTTTTCGAGCTTGTTCAGTGCGGAATCCAGCGCTGCGTAGAAGTCGCCTGCACACGCTTCGGCGCGTACGGCGGGGCCACGGCCCTTGCCGGTGATTTCGACGCGCTGGCAGTTCTTCGACTGCCGGCGATTGGGCTCATGGAAGAGCTCCACGTCGTAACGGATGACCTTCTTGTCGTAGCGCTCTAGCCGGGCCAGCTTTTCGCTGACGAGTGCCCGATAGTGTTCGGGCACCTCCACGTTGCGGCCCTTAACGACGATGTCCATACACGACCTCCCTCGCTGAAATGACTGCGAGCTGTAGATGTGTTCACTAGGGCGCCGGTAAAGCGGGGACGAAGCCCGTGATCGCGGGCGATGAGAGAACTCGGGATACGGCCACGACGTCTCGTGTCGGATGCCCGAGCGCGGACTCAGCGCGGCTCCGGCGCCAGGGACATGGGCTGGTCACCTCCCTGCCTGCCGGGATTGCTGATAGCGCTGCACGTTAGCTGCATCACGCCGCGAGCAACAGCCCCCGAGCCGGGGGATGTCACGACGTGAGACCTCGTCACCGCATGCGACGGGGACAGTGGTGACAGCGGGGCAATCCGGCCTGTCGGACGTCGTCCCGGTGCTTTGTTTTCACGCGGACGGCGCAAGCCTTCGGGCAGGGAAAAGCCGAGGGTGACGCTGCCCGGGGAATCCGCCGCCACCCCGGTGGAGTGGCGGGGCGTTGGCGTGTTCCCCGGAAGCTGCCTCATATCTCGTCAACGCCCTTGTACCCATTCCCGTTCCCGAGTATTCGTCACTCTTGTAGGTGACCTTCCGATCACCCGGCAGCGGCCAGTGCGACAACCGCGGAAACGTGAATTCCGCTTGCGTCCAGCATTCGCGTACAAGCGGCGGCCGTCGCTCCGGTTGTGATCACGTCGTCAAGAAGAATGACCCTCTCCGGACGAATCCCCGGAACCAGCCGGATGCGGCCGTCGAGGTTCACGGCCCGCTCGGCCCTGGTGAGCTTCGCGGCGTCGCGGACCCCGGCCTTGAGCTTGAGGACGGGCGCGACCGTCGCGAGGTTTCCCTTGCTTACCAGCACTTTCGCGCACTCTTCGGCCATCCGCTGGACATGCGGGCCGCCCCGGACCCGCGAGGCGTGGCGTCTCGACGGAACCGGGACGAGGCAGTGCTCTGGCCGTATTCGCGGCAGGGCTTCGGCGAGGGCCCGGCCAAGGGACGGCGCGAGATCGCGGCGGCCGCGTTCCTTGTAGGCGAGGATCAGGCGGCGGGCTTCGTCGGCGTAGCGGGCCAGGGCGTAGACGGGCACGAGACCGGCCGTCGGGGCGCGGGTGATCTCGCTGAGCGAGCCCCAAACGGTCTGACAGGTCTCGCAGCAGGGTGCGCCGGGTGCTCCGCAGGACGCGCAGTGGGCGGGGATGAGGAGGTCGAGGAGCTTGCGGCGCTGTGGGTGGCCTGGGTGGCCTGGGCGCCTTGGGGGCTCCGGGTGATCTGGGTGGCCTGGGCGCCTTGGGTGGCTTGAGTGGCTTGAGGGCTCCGGGTGATCTGGGTGGACTAGGCGCTCTGGGTGCCTTGGGTGCTGGGTCATGGCGGGAGTGTGGTCCGGGGTTCCGACAGTTCCCGGGCCCGACGTGTCATGAGGGGTCCCCATAGGCGTCCACCCTATTTGGTTAAGGGGGCGCCCAGGACAGCCGGGGTGGATGTGAGGCGCGGCCCCCGGGGGGGGGGGGCCGGCCGG
>NZ_JBFBBY010000244.1:0-9057 GCF_040682875.1 Amycolatopsis sp. NPDC051071
TGTCGTCTAGTTGCGATCCGCCCTGCTTTGCGGGGTCGCGTGAAGGCCCCCTTCCCTCGGCTCAGCCGAGGGAAGGGGGCCTTCACGCGCAAGCCCTGCCGCGGGTGTCACAGCAGCAGGACGTCCACCTCGTCACCCTGCGCTGCCGAGTCCACGTCCTCCGGCAGCACGATCAGGCAGTTCGCCTGGGTGAACGACGCCAGCAGATGTGAGCCCGGCCCGCCACGCGGCCCGACGATCCCGGTCACCTCGCCTTCCGACTGAATGTAGAAGCCCCGCCGGAACTGACGCCTTCCGGCGGGCGACGTCATCGCCTCGGTCAGCCGGGCCCGCACCTGCCGCCGGTCGACGCCGGAATGTCCCATCGCGGTGAGCAAAGCCGGCCGCAGGAACGCTTCGAAGGAAACGAGCACGCTCACCGGGTTGCCCGGCAGCGTCACCACCGGTACGCCGTTCCAGCGTCCGCAGCCCTGCGGCCCGCCCGGCTGCATCGCGACCTTCCGGAATTCCACCCCCTGCCCGGTCAGCGCGTCCTTCACCACTTCGTACGCGCCCGCGCTGACGCCGCCCGAAGTCACCAGCAGATCCACGTCCGCCAGCCGCGGCTCGATGACCGCGCGGAACTCGTCCACGTCGTCGACGACACTGCGCAGAACCTCGGCCTCGCAGCCGAGCGCGCGGATCGCGGCGGCAAGCATGATGCTGTTCGATTCGTAGATCTGCCCGTGCCGCAAGGGATTCGGCGCGTCGACGAGTTCGGTACCGGTGGATACGACGAGCACCTTCAACGGCCTCCGCACCGGAACCTCGGCGAGTCCGACGGCCGCGGCGAGGCCGAGTTGCGCCGGGCCGAGCACGGTTCCGGCCGAAAGCGCCACCGTCCCTTCGACGACGTCTTCACCCAGCCGCCGGATATGCGTGCCCGGGACGGCTGTCCTGAGAATCCGGACGTCCGTCACGCCGCCGTCCGTCTGCTCGACCATCACCACCGCGTCGGCGCCGGGCGGCAGCGGCGCGCCGGTCATGATCCGGTGCGCGGTGCCCGGTTCCAGCTTCGCGATGTCGATCCGGCCGGCGGGGATGTCGTCGGCGACCGGCAGCGTCACCGGCGCTGTGCCGGCGGTGGCTATGTCGGCGGCGCGGACGGCGTAACCGTCCATCGCGGAGTTGTCGAACGGGGGCAGCGAAACCCCCGCGAGGACGTCTTCGGCCAAGACCAGCCCGGCGGCGGAAGCGAGCGGAAGGCGGAGGACAGGGGCGTTTCCGAGCAGGCCGGTGACGGTCTCACGGTGGGCGTCGACGGAGATCACGCCGACCATCCTCCCCCTCGGTGGTCGCATGCGAGACTCTGCGCGTCACAACGACCACCGGGGAGAGAAGACCATGCAGGTTCAGATCCGTCATCAGCCGTCGTTCGCGGTGGCCAGGCTCATGCTCGCGCCGGGTGAACCCGCGCAAGTGGAGTCCGGCGCGATGATGGCGACGAGTTATGGCGTGCAGGTCCAGTCCCAGGCGCAGGGCGGCATCATGAAGGGCCTCGGCCGCGCCTTCCTCGCCGGCGAGTCCTTCTTCATCTCCACCTACACCGCCCCGCAGAACGGCGGCTGGGTCGACGTCGCCGCGAACCTGCCCGGTGACATGCAGATCATCAACCTCGACGGCCGCACCGGCTGGTGCGTCACCCGCGGCTCGTGGCTCGCGTCGTCGCACGGCGTGCAGACCGAGACCAAATGGGGCGGGCTCAAGAACCTCGCGGGTGGCGAGGGCGGCTTCCTGACACACGCGACCGGACAGGGCCCGCTCGTCGTGGCCTGTTACGGCGCGCTGGAGACGGTCACCCTGCAGCAAGGTGAGGTGATCACCATCGACACCGGGCACGTCGTCGCGTTCGCCGACACCGTGCAGTACCAGATCCGGAAGGTCGCCACCGGCATCATCCAGTCGATGAAGAGCGGTGAAGGCCTGGTCTTCGACTTCGCCGGGCCGGGTCAGCTCCTCACCCAGACCCGCAACCCGTCGGCGCTGTCCGCCTGGGTGATCGCCCAGGTCCCCGCGCGCTGAGCCATGCGGGTCCAGACCAGGCACACCCCCAACTTCGGGGTCGCGCGCATCCTGTTGTCCCCCGGCGAAGCCGTCCAGGCCGCCGGGGACACCATGCTGGCCAGCAGCTTCGGCATCACCGAAACCGTTCCCGCCCGCGGTGGTTCGCGGGCGAACAAGACCGCGCCCTCGGTGTTCAACGCGCCGGAAGGCGGCGGCTGGATCGACTTCGCGCCACTGACCGCTGGCGACGTCTACCCGCTGGAATTCACCGGCGGGGCGGGCTGGTGCGTGAGCCGGGACGCGATCCTCGCCAGACCGGCGACCATCCGGCAGGACCCCGGCTGGGCGCCGCTGCGGAAACTCTTCGGGGCCGACACCGGTTTCCTGGAGCACTACAGCGGAACCGGCCCGCTCGTACTGTCCGCGCAGGGCCCGGTGGACGCCTTCGAGCTCACCGCGGGCGAGCTCGTCACCGTGCGGCCGGACTTCCTGCTGGCCTACCCGGACACCGTGCAGTGCCGTCTCCGTGCCGTCGACCAGTCCGGTCCGCAGTCGGTCCGCAGCGGCGAAGGGCTCGCCCTTGACTTCGCAGGACCAGGACGCGTCCTTGTGCAAGCACGCAATAGGCGGCTTTTTCACGGCTGATCTTAGGGCGAATCGACCATTGCCGACGCCGGTGATTCGGGTAGCGTGAACCGCACTCGAAACCGCCGTCCGGGGCAGACACGGTGGCGGATCCCGTGCTGAGGGAGGGCGCCGTGGCAGTCGGCACCGTCAAATGGTTCAACTCGGAAAAGGGCTACGGATTCATCGAATCCACCGAGGGGCCCGACGTCTTCGTCCACTACTCGGCCATTCAGGCCGACGGTTTCCGGACGCTCGACGAGGGTGATCGGGTGGAATTCGAAGTCCAGTCCGGGCGTGACGGGCGGAGTCAGGCGGCGGACGTACGCAAGGTCTCGTAGAGACTTCGGGCCAACCCCCGGCGCTTCCGGGAACTGGCGCGTTAGGCTGCGCTGCGTGACAGGCGATGAGTCGGGGGACCTGACCGGTCGCCGGCTGGGCAACTACCGCATCGACGGTGTGCTCGGCAAGGGCGGCATGAGCGTGACCTACAAGGCCACGGACGTGCGGCTCGGACGCAAGGTGGCACTGAAGGTCATCGGTGATCACCTCGGGGCCGACGCCGAGTTCCGCGAACGCTTCGTCGACGAGGCGCGGAACACGTCCGCGATCGACCATGCCAACGTCGTGCCGCTCTACGACTTCGGTGAGCTCGAAGGCATGCTCTACATCGCCATGCGCATGGTCGACGGCGGGGACCTCGCCGGCCTCATCTCCGGCGGCCCGATCGCGCCCGTCCGCGCCCTCACCATGCTCGACCAGGTCGCCGACGCACTCGACACCCTCCACAACCGCGGTCTCGTGCACCTCGACGTCAAACCGGCCAACGTGCTGGTCACCAGCAAGGAGACCTCGCGCGAGCACGTCTACGTCGCCGACTTCGGGCTGACCCGCCGCGGCGCCACCGGGCATCGGACCCGCGGCGGCGACTTCCTCGGCTCGCCGACCTACGCCGCACCCGAGCATCTGCGCGGTGAGCCGCTCGACGGCCGCACCGACCAGTACGCCCTCACCTGTGTCCTCTACGCCTGCCTGACCGGAAGCCCGCCCTTCAAGGGTGATGTGCAGACGGTCATCAAGGGTCACCTGAACGGGGAGCCCCCGGCCATCTCGCGGATCGTCGGCCTGCCGGCGGGCATCGACGAGGTGATCCGGAAGGGAATGGCGAAGAATCCCGCCGATCGCTACCCGAACTGTGTTGAGATGATCGCGGCCGCCAGGCGCGCGCTGGGTTCGCTCGCCACGTCGAACGAGCCGCCGGGTCCGCCCGGTGCCGCGACCGTGGTCCAGCAGGCCGTTCCGCAGCAGGCGCCGAGGCAGAACACGCCGTCACAGGGAGAGGGGGGCCCCGTGCACCCGTACGGAGGACAGCAGCAGCCGGGCTACGGCCAGCAGGGACCGGGGCCGCAGGGTCCCCCGCCGCAGGGCCCGCCGCCCGGGTACGGCCCGCCATCACAGCAGCAGGGCGGGTTCCAGCAGGGCGGCTACCAGCAGGGGCCGCCGCCGGGTTACGGCCCGCCGCCTCAGCAGGGTGGTTTTCAGCAGCAGGGTGGCTTCCAGCAGGGCCCGCCCCCGGGTTACGGACCGCCGCCGCGGCAACAGGGCGGTTTCCAGCCCAAGAAGAGCGGTGGCGCCAAGTGGATCTGGATCATCGTCGGCGTCCTCGTGGTGGCGGGCGCGATCGTCGCCGCCATCTTCATCTTCGGTGACTCGAACAGCGGCAATGGCCCGCAGACCACCGCGCCGAACATCCCGGTCGGCCCCGGCGCCTCGCAGTCCCAGGCTCCGGAGTCGTCGGGCAAGGCTCCGCCGACGTCGATCTCCATCAAACCGAGCAGCTGACGCACCACCGCGTTGACCTGCGGTTCTTGCACTCGACCCCGGAGAGTGCTAAACACGGCATTGGCACTCGACGCCGTCGAGTGCCAGGCAGGCGGTCACCGACCGCTCGCCTGAAGGCCGGGACGGTGAGGCCGCACCCTTCATTGGGTGGGTCGTCCGTCGCGGGCACCGAGCCTGGCCGAGGAAGAGTCCTGCTGCCGCCGCTGCTGAGATATTCAGAACGCAGCGCGGCGGTGGCGCCCAATACCGGAGGACCACACCGCAATGGCCAAACTGATCGCGTTCGACGAGGACGCCCGCCGCGGTCTTGAGCGCGGCTTGAACATCCTCGCCGAAGCCGTCAAGGTGACCCTCGGCCCGCGGGGCCGGAACGTCGTGCTCGAAAAGAAGTGGGGCGCGCCGACGATCACCAACGACGGTGTCTCCATCGCCAAAGAGATCGAGCTCGAGGACCCCTGGGAGAAGATCGGGGCCGAGCTCGTCAAGGAAGTTGCCAAGAAGACCGACGACGTCGCGGGTGACGGCACCACCACCGCCACCGTGCTCGCACAGGCTCTCGTCCGCGAGGGTCTGCGCAACGTCGCCGCCGGGGCCGACCCCATCAGCCTGAAGCGTGGCATCGAGGCGGCCGTCGAGGCCATCACCGAGCAGCTGCACAAGATGGCCGTCCAGATCGAGACCAAGGAGCAGATCGCTGCTACCGCCTCGATCTCGGCCGCTGACCGCACCATCGGCGAGCTCATCGCCGAGGCGCTGGACAAGGTCGGCAAGGAAGGCGTCGTCACCGTCGAGGAGAGCAACACCTTCGGTCTCGAGCTTGAGCTCACCGAGGGCATGCGCTTCGACAAGGGCTACATCTCCGGTTACTTCGTGACCGACCCGGAGCGTCAGGAAGCCGAGCTCGAGGACCCGTACATCCTCCTCTTCGGTTCCAAGATCTCCACCGTCAAGGACGTCCTGCCGCTGCTGGAGAAGGTCATCCAGTCCGGCAAGCCGCTGCTGATCATCGCCGAGGACGTCGAGGGCGAGGCTCTGGCCACCCTGATCGTCAACAAGATGCGCGGCACCTTCAAGTCCGTCGCCGTCAAGGCCCCGGGCTTCGGTGACCGCCGCAAGGCGATCCTGCAGGACATCGCGATCCTGTCCGGTGGCCAGGTCATCTCCGAGGACGTCGGCCTCAAGCTGGAGAACGCGGACCTTTCCCTGCTGGGCAAGGCACGCAAGGCCGTCATCACCAAGGACGAGACGACCATCGTCGAGGGTGCGGGCGACGCCGACCAGATCCAGGGTCGCGTCAACCAGATCCGCGCCGAGATCGAGAACTCGGACTCGGACTACGACCGCGAGAAGCTCCAGGAGCGCCTGGCGAAGCTGGCCGGCGGCGTTGCCGTCATCAAGGCCGGTGCCGCCACCGAGGTCGAGCTGAAGGAGCGCAAGCACCGCATCGAGGATGCAGTGCGCAACGCCAAGGCCGCCGTTGAAGAGGGCATCGTCGCCGGTGGTGGCGTCGCTCTCATCCAGGCCGCCGAGGCCGCTTTCGCGGGCCTGAAGCTCGAGGGCGACGAGGCCACTGGTGCCAACATCGTCAAGGTCGCCGTCGAGGCGCCGCTCAAGCAGATCGCGATCAACGCCGGCCTCGAAGGCGGCGTCGTGGTGGAGAAGGTCAAGGGCCTGCCGCAGGGTCACGGCCTGAACGCCGCCACCGGTGTCTACGAGGACCTGCTCGCCGCCGGCGTGCCGGACCCCACGAAGGTCACCCGCTCCGCGCTCCAGAACGCCGCCTCCATCGCGGCGCTGTTCCTGACCACCGAAGCCGTCGTGGCGGACAAGCCGGAGAAGGCCTCGGCCGCTCCCGCCGACCCGTCCGGTGGCATGGGCGGCATGGACTTCTGAGTTCGAGCCAGTAGCACCACCGGAAAGCCCGGACGCGCCTCGCGCGTCCGGGCTTTTCCTCTTGAGGGGTACGGCGAATGTGGCGTGGCGGATTTGGCGAGGCAGCGGGCTCGCCAGTGTCCCGGCGCTCCTGGACTATCCACAAAGGATGCTTTTCGGGCTGCGAGTGTCCTGTTTGAGCAATTTGCGCTGTTTCAGGAGGGGGTCGTGAGTGATAGAGAGGGTTATTGAGGGGTAAGTCAAAGGTGGCGTGAACGGCGTTGGTGGCCCGCTCGCGTGTTGCGAAGGGCACTTTCGCAACGTTGAAGGTTGTGAAAGGGTCTTTCACATCAAACAGCTCTCTGACCTGCGCAAGATCCTGTTGCATCCCGGTTGACCAGGCTAAATAGCTGCCATCGGCTGTGGTTGGTTTCCGTCCCTAGTTGTCCTCGCGCGTACCCAGCGCGTACCGGTACCGCCGGGAGAAGACCAGCGACCCCGTACCCGCTCGCCGGGTACGGGGTCGCTGCTGTTACGGGCGAGCTAGTCGATTTCCGCTAGTGCTCGCCGACGTTCGGCCCACTCGGCGTCGCGCCACGACTCCGGCATGAGGTCGACTGCTTCGCGGGCTAGTTGGCGGGCAGCGTGGAGGTCACCCAGCGCGTGCAGCACGAACGCGCGTTGCCCGTGAAAGAAGCTCGGCACGTACCAGTACCCAGAGTCCGGGAGTTCATCGGGCGGTGGCAGTTGCTCGGTGAGCGCGTCCGCTTCGCGGAGCCGGGCGAGGGATTCGGCGCGGCTATCGTCGCGGGCTAGTACTTCGGCACGCTGAAAGTTGATGTAGGTACGCAGCCCTACGTTCACCCGTTCGTCGCGGGCGGCAGCCTCGTTCAGTGCGTCTGCTGACCTCAAATTGTGACGTCTCAGGTCGCGGTAGGCGGCAAAGCTCAAGGCGGTTGAAAGCCGAGTCGGGTCGTCCACTTCGAGAGCCAGCACGCTGGCGCGGTCAAGATGCTTACGAGAGGAGTCCCAGCGTTGAATTGGGATGGAAAGCCACCCTTGGTACTGCTCAAGCTCGCTGAGTAGGCCCACTGCCTCCGTCCGGACGCTTCCGCGTGCGTTCTTGGCGAGCTGAGTCGCGAGGGCGGCCTGTGCGCGGACCGTTGGCAATACCTCGGCCGCCCCGGCGATATCTTCCAGCCTCCGCACACTGGCGAGAACTCGCGCGACGGCGTCCAGCGTGATTGCGTCGGTCGCAATGCGGCCGGAAGCAGCCTGCGACACGCGTTCGGCCTCCGGTGCGGCTCCGAACCCTAGTTCGCCCTCCGTCGCTCCCAGAATGGCGCACAGTGCGGCTCGAATGAGTGGGCTTGGCCGCTTGACCACACCTCGTTCGAGCTTTCCCAGGTGCACAGGGTCGAACGGGTGTGGACGGCCCTTGTCGTCGTGTTTCTCGATCCACTGGGCGACCAGCGCAGCGAATTCCGTACGGCCCATCTCGGTGCCGGGGTGTCGACGGGAGGGCATCGTTTCGCGGGCAAGGCGTAGTTGGTTGTTCGGAACCGGCGTAGCCACGTACTCAGGATATCTTCCTACGTCTTCCTAGTCGCCTTCCCTACGCTGTGTGTTCACGTCCGGCGACTCTGAGTCACGTGACTGATCTTCTCCGTTCGTCCCTCGCTGTGTACACGCTCATGGGCGTGGTAGCCGCATGGCTGCCTGTCGGATGGCTCCTGAAGCTGGCGAGGAGTGCGGCACGCAAGGTGCAGGCTCGTCACAGGCGGGCAACTGAGGGTGCGCGATGAGCACTGATATGGAAGTGCTCAGGGCGTACCCGGAATTACGGCGGTTGGCGGAGCTGCGTGACGCGGGTTGGCTGTTTATGCCGTCCTGTGACGCCAACGGTGACGTGACCAAGGTGACCGGGTTGCGTCCGTGGCCGGAAGGCGTTGCGGACGCGCTGCACATCGGGTCGCAGACGGACGCGGGCGCGCTGCGGATGGATCACACGGGCGGGTTGCTCTGGCAGCGTGACGGGACTGTCGCGGACGTGGTGGACGCGCTTCTCGCGTTGCCCACGCCGGGTGATCCGCTGGCACCTCGTTTGGTGCGGGGTACGGCGCCGAGGCTCTGGACACCGCGATGAGCTATTTCACCCGTCGCCGCGCACGTCGTGCTGCATCTGTCCACAATGCACGGACCGCGTTGATCAGCCTTCCCGTTGTCACCTGGTTTCCGCGTGAGTACACCGAAGACGCGCATCGGGATATTGCGGACGTACAGGCGACGGTGAAGACCGCACGTGGTTATGTGCGGCGTTCGTCCGCCGCTGGCCTGTTGCTTCGGGACGCTGACGTGTGGCTGACTGGGTGGCTCGACTTGTGGGAGCACGAGCGTATCCAGCCACCGCATCTGTCCGCGCTCTATGGACGGATGATCGAGCATCTGACACGCGTCTCAGAACGACTGTCCCTTGTGGAGGACATGGAGAAGCGCAATGTGGACACGGGCAGATGGCCGTACGGAACTGAGTGATGCAAAGGACTATGAGCGGAATCGAATCGAGCATGGACCGTCGCGTGACGATCTCAGGTGGTGAACGGGTCGTACTGCAAACCCTTGCCCACAAGACGACTTTCGGGATGACCTTCCGCGAGATCGCAAGCCTTGTCCGAC